>CAZYHL010000178.1:2328-4112 GCA_964646795.1 uncultured Syntrophomonadaceae bacterium | reverse complement strand
AAATAAAAGAACCGGTAAACATATCCCTATTTTTTTTATGTTCATTTTAATAGACTCCTCCTCTTGTTTATTGAAAAAAACCGGATTATACGGCGTCATTAACTTCTTCATCTATCCCCCCTCTCTTTACGGTGAATGATAAATAAACAAATATTTTACTTCAATTCTATGATTTACGTTAATAATTTATCCGACTTATTTACAGTTGGCCGCCGTCAGTATGCAGGCCTTAATAGGACATAACAGACAACGCCGTTCAATCAGCAAATTGGCAGGGCTGGCTGTTCAGTCTTTTATTGTGGTATAATTTACAAAAGACTTAAATACTTTCAGTATGGTATCGACCAAAAGGAGGTTTGATTAATGTTTAAAAGAGGTGAACTGCCGGTTGCTTCCCATTGGGGTGTCACCAACCGCAATCAGTTACTGACCCGGGAAGATGCCAAAGGCCTGGCCGTATTTTTCCCCGGCAACGCTTATCCGGGCGAAGGTCCGCTGCTTTACTACCTTCGCCTTGCCGCCCAGGAAGCGGGATTCAATTGTTTGAATATTAATTACGGCTTCTATGGGGCCGGGGCAGCTATCTCGGACGCATTATTCGGCACTGTTATTTCCGAAAGCCTTGAGGCCCTGGCGCAGGCAAAGCAAATACCTGCCATTGTCGTTGCTAAAAGCATGGGAACGATTATCGCAGGCGAAATAATGAGCCGGCAAAAATGGTCCCCGCATTGTTTCTGGCTGACGCCGGTCACAGCCTCCCTGCCTTATATCGAAAGCCTTGGAGGAGAAGTCGTCTACGGCACCGCGGATGATTTGTTCCCCCCCGAAGCTGCCGCTGGGCTGGCTGAAATCAAGGGCGTGAAAATAACGGCCGTCGAGAAGGCCAACCATTCCCTGGACATACCCGGGAACTGGCAAGCCAGCCTGGACATTCTGCAAAAGACAACGGAAACGGCAGCAGCTTTTTTTAAAAAGTAAAGGACGCAAAAAAAGAACGGTTTGAGAAAAGCAACGCTACCCGTACCGTTCCACGAAAAATATGCTCTTATTCTAAGCCGCCCCTCAGCGTTTCCGGCGGCTTTTTAGCTTTATTCCACGAGGGCCAGGCCCCCCAGCTCGCTTTCATCATAGATTATTTCGGAAAAAACACCCGTCACTTCTCCTTTTTTGTTCACTCCGCTTATTTCAAAGGGGGCAAACCCCAGAACCTTCACTTTCGTCTTCCCCGATTTGTCTGCCACTTCATCGTAAACAATCACATATACCTTGCTTTTCCCGTGTGACAGCCTGTAGTCAACTCCCTGCTGCGTCGGGCCCGCCATATCGCCGGTCTCAGTAACCAGCCATTGTCCTATGGTGATAGGAGCAGAGTAGCCGTTCTTAATATTCTCCCGATAAACATCAGCCCCATTGCCACCTAAAGCCAATCCCCCAAAGTTGCCGGGACCGATATCTGCCTTCTGCCATTTTGCACATTTAAGAGAATATTCCTGCCCCGGGTTAAAGGGCAAATTAGCTGCCGAAATAGAAAATGGTACCAAATCGCCTTCCCTGCAGGTTTCAGCCCCCGCCTTTGCTGCCACCACGGCGTTATTCAAACCGAAAACCCGGGCAAAAAAGAGGCCCCGATTGGCTTTCAACTCCACCGTTACCCGGGAGCCGTCTATTATTATATTCTCAATCTCGTTAATATCGACACCGTTTGCCTCGACATAATCCTGAACGGCAGTATCAACGGCATTGATGTTGCCGTCGGCCAGTTCCCTGGCGCCGGCCAGAGCCGC
>CAZYHL010000178.1:0-2228 GCA_964646795.1 uncultured Syntrophomonadaceae bacterium | reverse complement strand
TATCAACGGCATTGATGTTGCCGTCGGCCAGTTCCCTGGCGCCGGCCAGAGCCGCGGCGTCGGCTGTGTTCTGAAGGTGCCTCTTCTGCCAATTAAGATAGCCGGCATCTACGGCAAAAGCAGCCATACCCATGAGAACAACTGAGGTTATCACAAAAAGGAACAGCACTTGTCCCTGTTCGTCCTTGATAAAACGCTTTAATAGCTTTCCCGCTAAGCTTAAAGGCTTATTTCCGGCCATAATCTTACCTTCATTCCTTTCTGTAAAACTGTATCTAAGGTAGATTATAGCCAAGAGCAACAAATTTTGACATTATCCAATATAACGATTTTTTCTACTCCAAAAGTACCAGGTATTTTTCTACTCCAAAAGTACCAGTCAGGCGTACTGCAATCCCCCCGGAAATTTAAAAGCGCCACAGCAGAACTGCCAGGGCCAGCAGCAAAAGAAAAGCCAATGCGATGAGGGAAAAAACAGCCAACTGGAAGAAACGGCTTTTCCTGAGCTTTTGAAGATAATAAACAGGCTCTGCTTCCCCATCCCGGCTGTCGCGGCCGTCCCCGGCCGCCAGCTGCTGCGAAAAAGACAGGCCGAGGATAACCCAAAACAACGGCACAGCCATTACGCTATCGTGAATGAATAAACCCTGCACCAGGTAAGCGGCAATCATGCAAAAAAACATACTGCCCCTCTCGTCCAAGCTAAAGCGGGTGATAAAAGCCAGGAAAGCCAGATAGGAGAGCAGGCCGAAAATACCGATAGTGGCGGCTATTTCCAGGTAGCTATTATGGGATTTATACGGTAAGTCGCTTCCCTCCACGACAATCGCCAGGTTGTCGTGGCCAACCCCCAGGAGATAGTTCTCCTTGATCACCTTAACCGTTTCCTTCCAGAGGAACATTCTGCTTGACCCTGCCGTGTCTTCCAGCTGGACGGCCTGGGCCACCTCTCCCCCGATGCTTAACGCGCGCTTGTAGATCTTCGCATCCCTGGTAGGGACGAGAAGCAGGGTGACCAGCAGCAAAACCCCGAGAAGGGCGGCTGCCTTGCCGCAGCTTTCTTTTCTTAAATAAAAGATAAGGCCAAGGAAAAAGGCTGCCACCAAAAAGGTAAGCCAGGCGTAGCGGGTCATGCTTACCAACAGGCCGGCATAAATCAGGGCAACACAGGCAAGCCAGGCTTGCCGCGGCAGCAGCTTTTCCGCCAGGACGGCCCCGGGGAGGATAAAGACTGTATAAGTGCCGAGCCAGTTGCCGTTCCCCATGGTTCCGACAACGCCGCCGGGAAAAACAGGGTTCAGATATGACGCCAGGGGAACAACATTGATGCCGAAGTGCTGCAGGACGGCCGTCAGCGAAACAACGGCGGCAGTGATAACCATGCATTTAATTAGCTTGTCCCCTTCCTGCCGCCGGCAGAGAAGAGCCAGCAAAAAAAGAACAATACAAAACAAGTAAGTACTCAAACCCATAAACCTGTGGATCCTGCCGACAAAGGATTTAAACAAATCATCAGCGGCGAGGGCGGCCAGTAAGGAAATAACCGCAAAGAGCCCCAGGGGAATATAAGCGGGATGCCGCTTGTATCTGCCCTTTAATAGGACATAATAAGCGGCCGCCAGAGCTATAAAAGCCAAACCTAAATACCTGCCGCCGGTATAGTAATTCAAAGGCCCGGGGATGACGAGCAGGGGATAGACGGCCACAACAAGCCAGAGTAAAAAATATTTGGGGTCTTGACTGATTTTTTTAATTGCCGTGATAATTCGTTGCATGCGTTAATCAAATTCCTCCAGCGAAAGTGATGTGCCTACCAAGAAATACTATCGCTCACGCATCCTCACCTCTTAAGGTGCGAAACTTGTTGCCTGTGCGATAATCCAGGTAAATCTGACGCGCACACCCCTTCTTTCGTCAATCCCGGCCCTGATTCCTGCAATTTACGGCAACAGAATCAAAACCTTCTTCCGGGCTGACAGCATAAGAATAGCTGCTAACAAAGAATCCGCCTTTGCGCCTTTGCTGAGGTTTTACCGCCAGACAGGAAAACAAGCCCGGTACTTTAAGCATGCAATTAACTTAAGCTTGACGTCAGGCAGAATTAAATAGCATGAATTTTAGGAAAATGGTATAATTTTAAAATAAAACGGATAGGGGTGAGATTATGGACAGGGGTTGGCAGATTCGCAATATCTACCTTTACCTGGTCAGCTTTGTCACCTTGATGA
>CAZYHL010000177.1:1473-4120 GCA_964646795.1 uncultured Syntrophomonadaceae bacterium | reverse complement strand
AAGCCGGATATCGCTGGAACCGTTTTTGCCCGGGCTTCTTTTAACCAGTTTCACAGCAGGATTAGGCCGTTTGAAGGAACAGCGGCTGCAGCGGTAGTGGCCAAGGTGGCTGAAGTATACTTTACCGTATAAAAGAGGGCTTCCGCATAAAGGACAAGTATTCAGGTCGGAAGCCGTATTGTTGTATCCGGGCGGGGGCGTGTCAAGCTCAAGGCCCCAGTAAAGCCTATCTATTCCTTCCCCTGCCGTCATTGCGGTGACTATGGGATCATCGGCATTAAGCAGTAAACAGCTTCCCCTTGGCAGGGAATTTATGCCTTTTTGGATCATCCTGCGTACCGATTCAACTTCGCCGTAACGGTCCAGCTGATCCCTGAAAACGTTGGTGACGATTACGCCTTGGGGAGCGAGAATTCTGACAGCCTCGGAAAAATCGGCTTCATCGGCTTCCATAACAGCTTTATTTCCTTTGAGGCTTCCCCGCCAGGAGGCAGCCTCTATGTAGGCGGATGTGATGCCGCGGATAAGGTTTGCGCCTGTATAGTTATTAATTACCTTAAAGCCGCTGTTGGCAAAAATTCTTGTTAAAAGAGAGGCACTGGTAGTCTTCCCGTTGGTGCCTGTGATAATAATATTGCCGGCAACGGCCTGTTGGGCCAGACAGGCCAGAAGTCCCGGAGCCAATAACGACGCGGCGAAACCAGGCAGGCTGCTGCCGCCTTTGCCTGTGAGGCGGGATAAAAGGGCAGTCAATTTCCCCAACCATAATCCGCCGCGGTTCCGTAGCATTTCCTGTCGGCCCGGGCCGCTGTCTTTTGCACCGGTATAGTTTTTCAAAGGCCATACTCTCCCTGTCAGACCGTCTTTATGCATCTCTACATCATATGCGGCTCGAAAAGAAGCGTTCCATGCCGGAAGCGGCCGGCGGCCGGCGGCCAAAGAGCGGCAGCAGGCCTCTCTTAACGGGCGGGGGTTATTTAGTTTTCTACATTTATAAGCAATTTCAGTTCCAGCTCTTCCGCGCCTGCCGCCGTTATTATTTTGATGCTTTTCCGGACCGGGTCGTAGCCTGCCACCCTCCCGGTTAAAGTACGGTATTCCCCTTTATTAAAGACGGTTATCTTTATGGTTATTCCTTCCCGGAAAGAGCCGTTGAGCAGGAGGCAAAACACTTCCTGCTGTTGTTCGTCTAAAAGGGGGAAAGGATATTTTTCCTTCATAGCTTCTTCTTTCCGGTGCTTGTGCAGTTTTTCCCGGTGTTCCGGCAGCATCATGCTGCTGCAAAGGAACTGGTGCAGTTTTTTTTTCAAGCTTCATGCCCCCCTATTTTTGTTGCCCTGTCGAAGATAAGGCCTCCCGGAGTAAGGGAAGACAGGAAATGAAGGCTGGCAGGACCGAAACGTGCCTTGACGGTATCTACCGCCCGGTCCAGATCCTTCTTTTTTTCAACATCTGCAAAAAGAGCAAGCTGTACTTTACTGTCCTCATCCAAACGGGACAGGCTTACCCCCAGGGTTCTGACGGGTCTTCTATCCCAGTAGGTGTTAAAGATATCTATGACATAGGGGTAAAGGGCCGCTGCCGAAGCTGCGGGGACGGCCATTTTTTTTTGGTGCGAAAACCCTGTGGGAAAATCAAAATCAGCGCTGCGGCAATAAACGTGAACTACCCAACCTATCTTGCCCAGGGACCGGGCCCGGCGGCAAACCTCTTCCGTCATCTCAAGCAGCACAACCCCGATTTCTTTTTTATCCCAATAATCTCTGGGCAGGGTAATCGAATGTCCGACCCCCTTACGGCTGTCTTCCGGGGAGTAAGGGACAACGCCGGAATAATCTATGCCCCGGGCATTAAGCCATAAAATTTCACCGTTAATGCCAAAACGCCGTTTTGGCACTTCTACGGGGAGACAAGCTAAATCGCCGATACTGGTTATCCCCAGCCTCCGGAAATTCCTTTCCATCCCCGGCCCCACGCCGAAAAGGTCTCTAACGGGAAGCGGCCAGGCATAGCGGGAATAATCCTTGTGGGTGAGACGGAAAATTCCTTCCCGGTTTTTCTTGGCAAACCTGTCGCAGGCCATTTTAGCCTGGAGCGGGTTATCCCCGATGCCTATACGGCAGCGGATATGTGTTTCTGCTTCAATATGTTCATTTATGCGCAGAGCCGTTTCCGGAGGTGTGCCGAAAAGGGCGCCGCAGCCTGTCATGTCGAGGAACTGCTCGTCAATTGAATAAGGGAAAATGCGGTCCGTATACTTTGCCAGAATTTGCGTAATCCTGAGGGAGACCGCAATGTATTCAGCCATATGGGGCTTGACAAAGATGACCTGGGGGCAGAGGCTTTTACATTCCCAGGCTACCATCCCTGTCTTAATACCGCAGGCTTTTGCTTCCTTACTGGCGGCCAGGACAATCCCGTGGCGGCGTTCCTGGTCACCGCAGACGACAACGGGTTTTCCCCGGAGGCCGGGGTTGCGGGCTGTCTCCACGCTGGCGTAGAAAGATTCCATATCAGCCAGGAAAATAATTTTTTCGCAGTTCATGACAAGGCTCCTTAATCGAACATGTGTTCTATATTATACTACAAAAAAGCCCGGAACAAAAGCGTAATCTTAATCCTAATCAGGAAATAAAAGCCATTTTAT
>CAZYHL010000177.1:0-1373 GCA_964646795.1 uncultured Syntrophomonadaceae bacterium | reverse complement strand
TCCCGTTCAGCCCCCGACCGGCGGACATGGTTATGGCGGCCGGTCTTAAGGAACAATAATTAAATGAGAACGGTAAAAACATGGCCGGCGGCAGCAGCTATGCTCCTTTGCGGCCTAATCCTGCTGAGCGGCTGCCGCGGCTCCGTTTCTAAAACGCCGCTACCAGGGGATGTTTACGAAGAAGAGGACAACGGCAGCGTAATGTACCGGTTCCCGGGCTATGCTCTGGAGATTCCTCTTCCGGCAGGTTGGGAGCAGGAAGCAAAACGGGATACGGATTCTTTCACCCTCGAACTGGCTGAAAAAGGCGGCAGCGGCTCTATTATAATTGCCGCTCTCCCCCGGGAGGGGACATGGGAGGATCTGGCGGCTGAAGGAGAAGATCTCCTGCTGAAGAGCCTCTATAATGTGCGGGGGAGCGTGACCAAAACGGAACAAGATATCTTTGGCCGTCGTTACCTCCTGCTCAGCGTGGAGGCGGGTGATAAGGAAGTCATCCAAGGAATCACAGCAATCCTCAGAGGCGCCGGAGAAAGTTATTTCTTCACTTTTGTGGGAAAGGTTGGGGAGGAAAAATCCCGGGAAGATTACTTTCAGCTGCTTGGGGGCGTCAGGCTGGAATGAATGGTTTTTTAAATATAGAAGGCGTCACAGTTTGGCATACCTGTAATGTTTATAAGAAAACTGCCTTTAAGGCAGTTTTTCTATGTAAAAAAAGATTGGCGGCAGTATCCAGAACAATATTTCTATTCGTTAAAGAGCAGGAAGATAAAGATTGAGAGCAGGGAAAAAATTAACCTTCCGATAAATAACCTGGGCGAGGCTGGAAAAACTAGACGAAGCCGGGGAAATAAACGGGAGGATTATAAAATGTTTGTTGTTATCATCAGAACCGTAATCCTATATATACTGGTGTTCTTTGTTATGCGGCTGATGGGGAAAAGACAAATCGGCCAGCTGCAGCCGAATGAGCTGGCCGTGGCCATCATTATTTCCGCTCTGGCCGCCGTTCCCATGGAGGATATCAGTATCCCCATGATAAACAGTATTGTTCCTATCCTGCTCCTGTTATCCATGCAGGTTATCGTTTCCCTTGTCTCCTTAAAAAGCAACAATGCCCGGGGTATCTTATGCGGCAAGCCCAGCGTTTTAATCGAAAACGGCAAAATTATGGAAACGGAAATCAGGCGGGTCAGGGTAAATATCAACGACCTTTTGGAGCAGCTGCGAATCGGGGGCTATCCGAATATAGCCGATGTCGAATTTGCCGTCTTGGAGACTAACGGTCAGCTGAGCGTTATTCCCAAATCCCAAAAAAGGCCGGTTACCCCGGAAGATCTGGGGGTTGCGACAAATTACGAAGGGCTTTGCCA
>CAZYHL010000176.1:0-4190 GCA_964646795.1 uncultured Syntrophomonadaceae bacterium | reverse complement strand
CCTGACAAGGGCTGCGGCGAATGCCAGGCTTCCTGCCAGTCCGCCTGCAAAACTTCTTGTACAGTGGGAAACCAGGTATGCGTTCAAGAAAACAAGTAGTCTCCGGGCTACTTTTTTCTTTAACAGCGAAAAACGGAGAAGGGGTCGCACATGATTCATAGATTTATACTCGGGGGGATAAAGATAGTCCTGGACGTGGAGAGCGGATCGATTCATGTTGTGGACGATCTGGCCTACGAAGGCATAACCCTTCTGGAAGCAGGCATACCTATACACGCCCTCGGGGATGCCCTCAGACGCAAGTATGCTGCTGTCGCAGTGAGCGAAGGCGTTGAAGAACTAAATCATCTTATCAAGCATAACCTTTTATTTTCCGGCCCGGCCGAGGGGAATGTTTTAAAACCGCCGGAATTCGGTGTCAAATCCCTTTGCCTGAACGTGGCGCATGCCTGCAATTTGAGCTGCCGGTACTGCTTTGCGGGGCAGGGCAGTTTTGCGGGTGAGAGTTCGTTAATGTCCCGCGAAGTCGGTTATAAAGCAATTGATTTTCTGCTGGAAAAGAGCGGGAAAAGGCGCAACGTGGAGCTGGATTTCTTTGGCGGCGAGCCGCTGCTGAATTTTCCTGTAATCAAGGCCGTAACGGAATATGGTGAAAGAAAAGCAGCAGCAGCGAAAAAGAAAATCAAGTATACGGTAACCACCAACGCCACGGAGCTGGCGGGAGAAAAAGCCGCTTACTTCCAGGCAAAAAAATTCTGTGTTGTGTTAAGCCTTGACGGGAGAAAAGAAGTGAACGATTATATGCGCCCCTACAGGGACGGGAGAGGCAGTTTTTCTACCATTGAGCCTAATATGCTTCGTTTCTTGGAGGAAAGAAACCACGAAAATTACTATGTCCGGGGTACTTATACGGCTTTAAACCCCGATTTCAGCAACGATGTAGCCTTTTTGGCCGAGAGGGGCTTCAAAAGTATATCTCTGGAACCCGTCGTCGGCGGGGAAGAATGTGAATATGCGTTAAAAAAGGAGCATTTGCCCCAATTGGCCGCCGAATATGAGCGGGTGGCCGAGCTATACTTAAAATATAAGAATACACTCAGGGCTTTTAAATTTTTTCACTTTAATTTTGACCTGGAAGCGGGGCCGTGCCTGGTAAAAAGGATGAAAGGGTGCGGGGCCGGCACGGATTATGCGGCGGTCACGCCGGAAGGGGATATTTACCCCTGTCACCAGTTTGTCGGCAAAAAGCCCTTTAAACTCGGCAAGCTGGGGGGAGAACTGAATGAAGCTCTGGTTCAAGAGTTTGGGAGGGCCAATATATTAACCAAAGAGAAATGTTCGTCGTGCTGGGCTAAGTATTATTGCGGCGGTGGTTGTTTAGCCAACGCCTATAATACAAACGGTAATATCAACAAGAATGACGAACTGGGCTGTGAGCTGGAACGGAAGCGGCTGGAGTGCGCTATATATATCAAGGTAAAGGAAAGAATGGGCTAGGGGGTGAGGGCTTGGATTTATTTGATTATGGCTTGGAGCAGGAACTGTTGACCAGAGCTCCTTTAGCGGAGCGGATGAGGCCAAGAAATTTGGAAGAGATACTGGGGCAGGAGGAAATCATCGGTCCCGGCAGTCTGCTCAGAAAAGCCATTGAGGCGGACAACCTTTCCTCCCTCATCCTGCACGGCCCGCCCGGAACCGGCAAAACGACTTTTGCCAAGGTAGTCTCACTTTATACAAGGGGCGTTTTCGCCCAGATTAACGCTGTTACCTCCGGCGTCCAGGAGCTGCGCAAGCTCTTAGACGAGGCTAAACAAACGCTCGGCCTTTCCGGCCGCAGGACCATCCTATTTATCGATGAGATTCACCGTTACAGCAAAAACCAGCAGGACGCCCTGCTGCCCGCAGTGGAAAAAGGCATAATCATCCTGATAGGAGCCACCACTGAAAACCCATATTTTTACCTGATTGATCCCCTGGTTTCCAGGTCGCTGGTATACAAATTTAATTCTTTACAGAAAGAAGACCTGGTAAAAATAATGAAGAAGGCCCTGGAGGATGAAACAAGGGGGCTTAAAAAATTAAATCCCCGGGTTCGGGAGGATGCTCTTGATTTCCTGGCCGCTTACAGCGACGGCGATGCCAGAAGGGCTTTAAACGCCCTGGAATTTGCCGTAAAAACAACGGCCGCGGCCGAAGGTGAAGAGAGAGTAATCGACATGGAAGCGCTAAAGGCCTCACTGCAAAAAAACCATCTTCGGTACGATAAGGCCGGTGATCAACATTACGACATTATTTCCGCCTTCATTAAATCCATCAGAGGTTCAGACCCTGATGCCGCCGTTTACTGGCTGGCAAGGATGCTCGCTTCCGGGGAGGACCCCCTTTTTATCTGCCGGAGGCTGATAATCAGCGCTTCGGAAGATGTCGGCAATGCCGACCCGGATGCCTTGCGGGTGGCTGTCGCCGTTGCCCAGGCCGTGCAATTTATCGGTATGCCCGAGGGGAAAATCCCACTGGCCCAGGCCGTAACCTATTTGGCTTCGGCACCTAAAAGCAATGCCGCCTATAAGGCCATCAACAAGGCGGGGAAATTTGTTGCGCAAACAGGCTCTCTTAAGGTTCCCCTTTGGTTGCGGAATCCCAGTGACAAAGGGGCCAGGGAGGCGGGGCATGGCCTGGGTTACAAGTATCCCCACGATTACCCGGGCGGTTTTGTAAAACAGGATTATCTTCCTCAAGAAGCGTTAGGCGAAAGATTTTACCTGCCCAAGGAAATCGGCCGGGAGGAAGTAATCAAGCTGAGATTGGATAAATTAAAGGGGACGAAAGCATGAAAGACAGCTACTTAACCGTTGACGGCCGGACCAGGGTTAAAACGGCTGTCGGCGCCTGCCGTTTTATTGCTACTGTTGCTCATGTAAAAACCGAGGACGAGGCGCTGGCCTTTATCAAAGAGATGAAAGCGGAGTTCAGAGACGCAACCCATAACGCTTTTGCTTATAAGATAATTGTCGACGGCGCTGTCAGGGGCAGGAGCGGGGATGACGGCGAGCCGGTTTATACGGCGGGCGTTCCCATGCTGGAAGTCTTGGATAAATATAATTTGCAGAATACCGCCGTGGTCGGAACCAGGTATTTCGGCGGGGTTAAACTGGGAATCGGCGGATTGACCAGGGCTTACCGGCTCTGTGCCGAAAATGGGGTTCAAGGCTCCCGGATAGTTGAACGAATTGCACGTTCCCCGCTTTTAATCGAGGTGTCTTACGGCCGCCTCGGGGACGTTCTCAAAGAGATTGAGGGTTCTAAAGGAACGGTAAAGGATATTAAGTATGGTGACCGAGTGGTGGTACACTGTAAGATCAGGCAGGGGCTTGTTCCTTCTTTCCTTAAGGCTTTACGGGAGGCAACCAGAGGAGACTATAATATTTTGGATAATTAAAATAATACAGGGTGGTTGGAGAATTTGCCTGTGAGAAGAAAGAAAGTAATGGTTGCTATGAGTGGCGGGGTAGACAGTTCCCTTACCGCGGCTTTGTTGAAGGAACAAGGCTTTGAAGTGCTGGGAGCTACGATGCGCCTTTGGCAAAATCCAAGGGATAAGCAGTGCGACGGTGAGCGAGGAGAAGGAGAATGCCCCCTTGATCCTGCTGAAGATGCCCGCCAGGCTGCAAAGACGCTGGATATCCCTTTTTATGTTTTTGACTTCAGCAAACCCTTTTATGAAAAAGTAGTCCAATATTTTATCGCCGAATACGAAAAAGGAAGAACACCCAATCCTTGTGTTGCCTGTAATAAATATATGAAATTTGGACTCTTTATTGACAAGGCGAAGAGCCTGGCTGCCGACTTGGTCGCAACAGGGCACTATGCCAGGATTCGTTATGATGAAGAACTGGACAGGTACTTGCTGCTCAAAGCTCAAGACAGGGTCAAAGATCAGACATATTTTCTTTACAACCTGACCCAGCACCAGTTAAAACAGACCCTTTTCCCGCTTGGCACCTACCGTAAGGAGAAAACGCGGCAGATGGCCGCCGCTTATGGCCTGAAGGCGGCCCGTAAGCCTGACAGCCAGGAAATTTGCTTTATCCCGGACAACGACTATAAGGGATTTTTACGGCGGGAAAGAAGCGGGAAGGAGGAGCCGGGGCCTATTTATGACCTCGCCGGCAACCTGCTGGGAACTCATG
>CAZYHL010000175.1:0-4249 GCA_964646795.1 uncultured Syntrophomonadaceae bacterium | reverse complement strand
AGGGATTAAAGTGGCAAAAAACGAAGAAACGGATATGAATAAAGGAAACAACCTTCGGGATGCCCAGGATATGCTTGTGAAAAAAGGCAAGAAAAGGGGCATGCTTACTTATAAAGAAATAATGAATTCCCTTCAGGAGTTTGAACTTAGCACCGAAGAAATAGATGAGTTTTATGAGAAACTAACCCGGGCTCATATTGAAGTTTCCGATGAAAGTGGCAGCGTTGATGTATTGGATGAGGACGGTGAAAAAAACCAAGCCGAGGAAATTGATTTAAGCGTTCCGGAAGGAATCAGCGTTAATGACCCGGTTAGGATGTATTTAAAAGAAATCGGCAAAATTCCCCTGCTCAGCCCCGAAGAAGAGATTCAGCTTGCCAAGAGGATGGAAAAAGGGGAAGAAGAAGCAAAAAGACGTTTGGCTGAGGCAAACCTGCGGTTGGTAGTCAGCATTGCTAAAAAATATGTCGGCAGGGGAATGCTTTTCCTGGACTTGATTCAGGAAGGGAACCTCGGTTTGATTAAAGCGGTTGAAAAGTTTAACTACCATAAAGGATTTAAGTTTAGCACCTATGCGACATGGTGGATACGCCAAGCTATAACTCGCGCTATTGCTGACCAAGCCCGAACGATCAGGATTCCTGTGCATATGGTAGAGACTATAAACAAACTCATCAGAGTATCCCGGCAGTTAGTCCAGGAATTGGGCAGAGAGCCTTCTCCTGAAGAGATTGCCCATGAAATGGGCATAACTGAAGACAGGGTTAGGGACATACAAAAAATAGCTCAGGAACCTGTATCTCTGGAAACGCCTATCGGAGAGGAAGACGACAGCCATCTGGGGGATTTTATCGAAGACCAGGAAGTACAGGCGCCCGCCGAAGCGGCTGCTTTCGAGTTACTCAGGGAGCAGTTGGAGGGAGTTCTGGATACTTTGACGCCCAGGGAAAGAAAAGTACTGCGCCTTCGTTTCGGTCTTGATGACGGTCGCTCCCGGACTTTGGAAGAAGTAGGCCAGGTTTTCGGGGTTACCCGGGAAAGAATCCGGCAAATTGAAGCCAAAGCACTGAGGAAACTCCGCCACCCGATGCGGAGCAAGCGACTGAAAGACTACCTGGAGTAGTTGAAAAACAACTAAAACCCCAATAATTTTGGGTAGATTAGTATTAAAAGGACTTGACTCGCTTCCGGGTATCCTTTATAATATTCATTGTCACATGAGCGTTCCTCAGTAGCTCAATGGTAGAGCAACCGGCTGTTAACCGGTAGGTTGTAGGTTCGAATCCTACCTGGGGAGCCATTTTAATCGGGCCTATAGCTCAGTTGGTAGAGCAACCGGCTCATAACCGGTCGGTCCCTGGTTCGAGTCCAGGTGGGCCCACCAGTATTTTTTTTGGCCCCTTGGTCAAGCGGTTAAGACATCGGCCTTTCACGCCGGTAACAGGGGTTCGAATCCCCTAGGGGTCACCAATTTTCAGCCGGCCGTCAAGGACGGCTTTTTAAATTATTTAGTTTTCTTAAAACTTTTTGCAAAATTAGCAGGATTTCTTAAAACCGGCGGCGAAAACCTATGAAATCAAAGACTTATCTTCAAGAATAAATGTTAAAAAACCTTAATACATTTACTCGCTAATGTATATCTGTGGAAATAGAGAGAAGGATATATTGGGAAGAACAGGGGGAAAGTCATGAGCCGCAAGAGAATTAAGGCCTTGTTCCTTAACAGCTTGTTGTTTATAAAAGAAACAGCAAAGACCGGTTTGAAGCGCATTTTTCTACCTGTCAGAAACCTGGGGGAAAAAGTGGGAAAGATGCGGCAAGAAGCAAAAGCGGCCTTAAATGTTTGCGTGAGCAGGATGAAACAACGGCTGAAGGAAACCTTATCAAGGTTATTTGCCGTTAAGAATCTTATCATTATCATTATTGCTTTGGGCATGGTAGCCATGAGCGTAACGGCCGTACAGGGCTATTTTGACGGGTTCGGCTACGTTATCAGGGTTAACGGCGGAGAAGTTGCCTTTATTTATGAAGATGAGCAGGCTGTAGTTGAAGATTATATCGCTTCCCTTGCCGCCAGCGCTGAAGATTACTATGATATGAAGGTACAGTTGAATGAAGAGGTTGAATTCTTGCGAGAAAGGCGCCCAGGCAAGCACATCGGAGCCGACAGTGCTATAGACGACTTACAGTCGCTGTTGTCCTTCAGTGTTGTGGCCTGTGCCGTTTTGGTGGACGGGAAAGAAACGGTGGTTGTTCCCTGCACCAAAGATTATAATGAGATGATGGAAATACTCAGTAACGCTTACGTACATAAAGAGAATAATGCCGTGGTGAAAGATGTAGATTTTCACGAGGAAATAGATTACGAAATTAAAGCGGTTGCACCTGAGGATATTCTTGAACTGAAAGATGCGGCAAACATCCTTTTAACCGGGTCGCCGCGCCGAGAAACATATCTGGTATCCCGGGGTGATTCTCTTTGGTCGATTTCCCGGTCAAAAAACATGACCATCACAGAGTTAAAAGAAGCAAACCCGCAAATAAAAGATGATTTAATCTGGCCTGGAGATGAGCTCAGTCTTATGGTATCAGAGCCGATTGTAAATATTTCGGTTGTTGAGGAAATAACGGTTAAAGAAAAAATACCTTTTGATACGCAGTATCAGACAGATAGCAGCATGTGGCGTTATCAGACCAAAGTAATTAAAGAAGGAAGCCACGGTGAAAGGGAAGTAACCTATCTGGTTACCCTGGAGAATGGTTCGGAGGTTTCTAGGGAAGTAATCAGCGAAAATGTTTCCAAAGAACCTGTAACCCGGGTGATTGCCCGAGGAACAGCCAATATACCTTCTTTAGGAACAGGCCGTTTTGGCTGGCCACTTCCTTCCGGAACCGGCACAATTACTTCACCCTTCGGGTGGCGCTGGGGCACTATGCACAAAGGTGTTGATATAGCGGCCACCAGAGGAACGGCTATCAGAGCAGCCGACAGCGGTATTGTATCTTATTCAGCCTACAGGGGCAGTTATGGCAATCTAGTCATTATCAATCATGGTAATGGTTATGAAACATATTACGCCCATAATTCCCTCAACCTTGTTAGTCCGGGGGATAGTATCAGCAAAGGCCAGACGATAGCTTTAATGGGCAGCACCGGAGTAGCTACAGGCCCGCATGTTCACTTTGAAATCCGTTATAACGGTTCAGCAATGGATCCGATGAAGTTTTATAAACCCTAATTTAAAAGACCACGGCCGTATAAGCCTGAATTATTGAAACCAAGGAGGAGGCAGCTATTAGCCCTCCTCTTTGGTTTTTAACTATGAGCTTTAAGTTTTCGCGGCTTACCGCAACTTGGAAAATAATGATTTTGACCTAATTGCAGGAAAAATGTCATCAATCCCGAATAGTCTAGTTGCGGCCGCTAGCCGGGAATTCTCCTTTTTAGGGCATATATGGAAAATAATCACTGGAGGGGAAATCGTGGGCAAAAAAATTCTCGTGGTCGATGACGAAAAGCCGATTGCCGAGATACTGAAATACAACCTGGAGGGAGAAGGCTTTGAAGTTGATTTGGCCTTTGACGGGGAAATGGCAGTTGAAAAAGTCTTTTGGGGAAAGGAACCGGACTTAATTATATTAGATATCATGATGCCCAAAAAAGATGGCTGGTCTGTTTGTCGTGAAATCAGGGAGAAGACCGGCATACCTATTATTATGCTGACTGCCCGGGAAGATGAGGCAGATAAGATCATGGGTTTAGAATTGGGAGCCGATGATTATGTTACTAAGCCCTTTAGCGCCAATGAGGTGGTCGCCCGGGTTAAAGCTGCGCTGAGAAGGTTGGATCTGAACGCCGGAAAAAGTCAAAGCACCGGCCAGATTGTTTGCGGCGGCTTGAGAATAGACCCGGAACGGGCGGAAGTTACCAAAGAAGGGGTACCGATAAATCTTACTTACAGGGAATTTGTCTTACTGCAGTTTTTTCTCAAAAACCCGGGTCAGGTTTTTTCCAGAGAAAACTTACTGGATAAAGTATGGGGCTACGATTATATAGGAGACGAACGTACAGTTGATGTCACTATCCGCCGCCTGCGTGAAAAAATCGAAGATGATCCGGCAACTCCCTATTTTATCCGCACCAGGAGAGGATTGGGTTATTACCTGAGGAGGCTTTAATAATGTTTAAAAGCATGCACTGGAAGGTAGCCATCGTTTATTCGCTTTTAAGCCTCCTTGCTATTCAAGT
>CAZYHL010000174.1:0-4256 GCA_964646795.1 uncultured Syntrophomonadaceae bacterium | reverse complement strand
AATCCGCCTGCGTTCTCTGATTATCAATGTTTAAATATTAATATTTGTTTATCAATGTCCTCTTTACCTTTATTTTCAAGTCTTTTCAGGTCAAAATATTACCGCCTGCCGATAAAATGCTTTTATCAAGAGGCGGTATACTTTTATCTAAACACCTAAAATCATTACTATTTAAAGCTTTTTGGACTCTGCTCCTCGTTCCAGCGGTATTTTTTATTGTGACGATAAGTTTCCAGATTGCAATTCAGGCATAGTCCATTATGGCAGCAGATCGTACCGCCGCACTCCGAACAGTGCCACTTTACCTCTTCCGTTTTCAGGAATCCTAAAACTCCATTTTCTTTGATGCTATTCAAATTTTCGATCATGCTCATGTGGTATTTTGTGCGGTAACGCTTATCTAGGGCTTTTAATCGCTTACAGGGATATTTTTCACACTCAAAGCAAAACCGAATCTTTCCTTTTTCAAGTAGTTCGCAACTATCTCCCATGTGCATGCAATTTTTACCTCTTGGTATACAGCCGGAGCAATATGTCTTTCGGAAGCCTTGTTTGTTCAAATCATTTTCTTTGAATTGATAAGCAATGCATAAACTGCAGTTCATCCCGCAAGGAGCAATAAGATTTTCTTTCACTATGCATTTAGCCTCCCTTATCTATGGTCTTGTTCAAAATGAATAACTCGGAATATAAAGTGAGTCTTAATCAAGCTTGAATATCGCCATCGGTCTTGTTGATTTGCTTTAATGCCTTTTGAATGTCCTTCATTATCAAAGATTGCATACTTTCTTTATAGATAAGGGGGTTTGCCTTATGCAGTGCATTAACAACAAATTCCTTTAAATCCGGCTTATGCTTCACAACGAGCGGCAGTACCTTTATGCATTGTCTTGATGTAATGGGATTAGCATCCATAATATGCTCCAGATACTTGTCTATAATTTCATCAATTTTATTATCGGTATCCCATCTAGCATTGGCAGCAAGATGATCCCTCTTGTTCTAATATAGGAATTAGAATCAGCTAACATTTCTATAAAGATATCAATGAAAGGATAAACACCAGAAGTGTGATTGCTTTCATCTTCAAGTTGCTTTAAGTAACCATAAGCGTATTTATCGTCTTTGCTCTTTAAGCCATTAACTAAACTCAGAATATCTCTCGTTGTGATCACACTCCGCCTCCAATTACTAAACTATTGACAATAGATCTTAATAGCGTCACGCAAAAATTTAGCACATCCCACAGCAATGGCATCGTAATATTTTCTGAAACGTGGCTCATCCACATAAGTCTGCGCCAATTTATAATGCGCCTCTTTCGAGTAGTGGTTCCAAAAATACCCCAACCACTCTTTATGCAAAGCACACACCTTTTGCGCCAGTTCGCTAGACGGATCGCCCTGTTCAAAAGCCTTTTTTAAGTAATCGTTTATTTGACGGGATAATTCTTGCATTTTCTCATACTGTTCAGCCGTCAGACCCATTATTTTGGCATTACTGGCTTCCACAACATTGTCACCATATTTTTCACGTACTTCTTTGCCATACTGCTTTTCATTCTCTTCAACCATCCTCTGTTTAAAACCTCCAAACTTCTCCTTGTCATTCATGGAAATCTCTCCTTTCGATGCGGCGATGGTTTTTCCCACGTTGGCAATCAATAACTCTAGCTGCACCTTTTTCTCTTTTAGGGCCGACAAATGACCTTGCAGCGCCGCTATCGCATCATAGTCTTTCGACTTGAAAATTCTTTTAATTTGATCAAGCGGTACGCCAAGTTCACGGTAAAACATAATTTGCTGAAGAAGGTCGACTTCTTTTTGACCATACACACGGTAACCGTTACTGCTTATCCGTCTTGGAGACAAAAGTTCGATTTCATCATAGTAACGCAGGGTACGGGTACTTACTCCTGCCAGTCTGGCCAGCTTATTGATACTATATTTCATCCTCATCCCTTCCTTAGTAAAATCACTCATAGACGCTAAATTGATCTTATGTATAGTATAAACTATGACGCTACGTGAATGTCAATAAATCAAGGCAACAATCCTTTAAATTGCTGCCAACTGTCAAAATGTAAACAGGGGAGTGAAGTAGGTAGCATGGGCGCTTTATAATAAACAGGTCTATCGATTCAACAGTTTATTCAGTTCACCCATCACTTCATGATATTCATGATCAAGCTCTTCAAGATTATCTTGTTTTGATGACATCGATAATCTTCCCACGATTTCTGATAATCGATGCTTCAATATCAATATTTGTTTATCAATATCCTCATTGGCTTTATTCACAGCTTGATTTTTTCTTGCTATATACTCCGCATAATTTCCATTGAACATTTTTATTTTCTGATTCTCAATAATCATTATGTGGTCCGCCACGGAATTAACAAAACTACGATCATGAGAGACAAATATTAACGTCCTATTATAATTTCGCAGTGCTTCTTCAATGACTTCAAGAGATTTGATATCAAGGTAATTAGTTGGCTCATCCAATATTAACAGATTGAAATCTTCCAAGAGTATTTTTGCAAAGGATACTTTTATCCGCTCTCCTCCGCTTAACACATTCACTTTTTTAAAAACATCTTCCCTTTTGAACAATAATCTGGCTAATATTGTCCTGGCAAAACATTCTTGGTAAATGCTGTTTTCCATTACATTAGCCAGAATGGTTGTTTTATCATCTAAGATGCTCATATCCTGACTAAAATAGCCTATCTTAGCCGCAGAAGCAATTTTAATAGCGGCATCTTCGCCGATTATCATTTTGAGCAAAGTACTTTTTCCAGAACCGTTTGGGCCAATAAGAGCAACTTTGGCACCATTGGAAAGCTTAAACTCAGCATCTTTAAAGATAACCTTATCGCCAAAAGCTTTATTCATTCTATTACCTTCAATAATAATTTTGCTGTGAATCCTCTTCGGTTCCGTTAATTCAAATTTAATTTCCTCTGTCTTATAAGGTTTTTCCTTAACTTCCATATGCTCAATTCTTTGTTCAATATTTTTCTTTGCACTCTCAAGAGAAGCCTTTGCCTTTTGATTTCCCACTTTGTGCAGCCTTGCTTCGGAATTACCCATCCTTTTAGGAGCTTTCCTTATAGACTTTGCCTTTTCCCTTATATTGACGATAGCTCCTTCTAGCTGTTTTTTTTCATTTACATACTGAAAATATTCAAATCGAGCTCTATCTCTTTCCCGGGCTTTTTGCACTCTGTATTCATCGTAATTTCCATTATAGAGCTTTACCTTGCCGTCTTCTATCTCCAATATTTTAGTGCACAGCTTATTTAATAAGCTGCGATCATGGGAAATCAGAATTACTCCACCCCGGTACGCTGCAAACCAGCCTTCCATAAGTTCAATACCTTCCATATCAACATTACTGGTTGGCTCGTCCGCAAATAATATCTGGCTGTCATTACCAAAACTTGCGGCAATTTTAAAGCGGGTTTTCTCGCCTCCGCTCATATTCTCGTGCCAAATAGTTTCCACTCCAAATTTGGATGCCATTTCAGGACATATTTTTTTGTTATCAGGCGGTTCAATCTGGGATATATAGGAGTAACTTCCATAAAGCTTAATCCATCCTTCATCAGGCTCTAATCTTTGGCTCAATATATTAACCAATGTGGTTTTGCCTGCTCCATTTACACCGATAATCCCAATCCGGTCGATAGAATAAACTTTTAATTTTTTCATATGGATGATCAAACGGCTCCCAAAATACTTTTTAATATTACTTAACTCTAATAATAAAATAAAACCCCCTCCTATTTAACCGGAGAGGATAGTGCAAAAATATGCTACAGCCAGTGATGCAAATTAGCAAACTATGCCATTAATACCATTCAACAGGCTGCCGGCAGTTTATGGTCCACTATCCACTCACAGAATAATAAAATGCATGATTATAAAGTTGCTCAAAAGATACAACTTTAATCAAAGCTTATTTTACAATATGGTTGAGTGAATTATTTCCTCATGTTCTGCCGCTACCTTATCCTTTCTTAAAATACTTTACTTACATTTCAATTATAAAAGCCGCTTCTATGAATGTCAATCTGGAGAGAAGCAGGCACATCCCACATATGAGCAATTCATTGAGTCCTGCACACAATTAAATAATATCGATGCTTCAATTTATCTATTAAACCTCTTATTTATTAAAAATCCCACAATAAAATAAGTGGCTGTTCCAAAAATTGCTGCATTTACAAATGCCCCTATAAGAAAAGTGGA
>CAZYHL010000173.1:0-4297 GCA_964646795.1 uncultured Syntrophomonadaceae bacterium | reverse complement strand
TCCTCTTCTTCCGCTAATCCCAGGTGGAGCAATATTTTTTCCCAAAAATTCGACAAAGGTTCCACCTCCATGTTGGATTCAATTGGAAAACAGCTTACTGCCTATTCTAACCATGTTAGCGCCTTCTTCCACAGCAACAAGAAAATCATTGCTCATGCCCATGGATAAAAAAGCTATATCGGTACCCGGAAAATTTTTATTGTCCTCATAAATCCGCTTCATTGCTTTGAAATAAGGCCGCGTTTCCTCCGGGTTCCGGCTCAAAGGTGCCATGGCCATGAAGCCCTTTATTTTAATTCCCTTTAAAGCAACAACTGCCGCCAAAAAATCTTTAACCTCTTCCGGCCGCAGGCCGAACTTGCTTTTTTCCGCCGCTATATTAACCTGAATCAAACAAGGGCAGGTTGCTCCCGCCTCCAGCGCAGCCCTGCTTATTTTTTCGGCCAGGCTCAGCCTGTCAAGGGATTGGATCTGCGCAAAATTGCTGATTACCTCTTTAACCTTGTTACTCTGCAAATGTCCGATAAAATGCCACCGAATATCTCGGGGAAGCATAGGTATCTTTTGCCTGGCAGCCTGAAGCTGGTTTTCGCCGAACTCCCTCAGTCCCAGGTTGTAAGCTTCTTTAACGTCCGCCAAAGTTACGCTTTTGGAAACGGCAACGATGGTTATCCCGTCCGGATCCTGACCTGCTTTTCCGGCGGCAAGCCCTATATCTCGCTTAATTCTTGCCAGGTTTTCCGCAATAACCACAAAATTTTCCTCCCTCAATCTATTTCCAGGCCTGCCCGCCTAAATCCTTTGTCCTTCTCTAAAGAAAAAAGGATTAGTGATTATTTCCACGCCCGGATCCAGGCCTTCCACGAGCAAACGTCCGTCTTCAACCTCCTTTAAGGACACCACCTCCTGAAAAGTAACGGTAGACCGAACAAGCCGGTAAACCCCGCTTTTACCGTTGTTAGTTAACATGGCTGCAGCTGGAATCGAAATCTTCTTTTCCCTATTATATACTATCTTGACGTCTTCCCAGCGCCTGAGGAAAAAATCCCCTATATCCCTGGATAAAAGAAAAACCACTTTAGCTTGTCCGTCGGGCAAGTCTTCTTTCAGAAAGCTTTGAACCGGGTAAAGTCCCGGGTTGAAAGAAAAGGAAAGATGGATTTTACTGTTTGCTTTAAGCAGCGCCGCTTCTTCCTGGCCAAGATACATGATTAGCCCCCAACAATGGTTATCAATTATTTTAAACAGGGGCGCGCCCTTGATGACTTCATCGCCGGCGGCGAAGGCTTTGGGTAAAGGGTCTAAAGCCTGGAAAACGTCTTTTTCAGGCTGCCAGGCAGGTTCCAGCCTTACAATACCTTCGAGCCCGTCTGTTTGATAACACAGCATGCCTGCTCCCGGGGAAGTGATTATAACTTCGCCCGCGCCTAAACGTTTCAGTTTCGCTACAGGTTCAGCCACCGCCACTCTTGTACCTTCTTCCTTCAGCCAGGTTAATGTCCCTGTATACGGAGAAATAAGAACCTTTTCTTCATACCCGATGATTCCCCTGCCTTCAAAATATTGATCATAAAACGAGGCGCTTACAATCTCTGTTTTCATGAAAAAAGGAACTACATTACGGATGAAAAAGGTCCAAACCAACTGCACCGCCAGGAGCAGCAAAAGAAAGTATAAAAACTTGATGACCTTTTTATCCTTTGCATTCAACTTATCCTTTTTATCTTTTAGGAAAACGATTTTTGCCGCCGTCATTATTCTCCCCCAAGTCAGCCTCTATTCCCTAAGCAGGTATCCTATCATCCTGCCGGCAATACCCTTATCCCTGCGGTAAGAATAGAATAATTCTTCATTGCAGGAAGTACATAGATTCGCTGTTTCGATATTCCTTGCGGGTATCCCTTCCGCCAGGAGCCTTCTTTTTATTAGTCCAGCCAGATCAAGGAACCATTTCCCTTTTTTCGGGGCAGAAACAAATAGATCTTCTGCTCCGGGCCCTACGGCGGCGCATACATCCTCCCCCACCTGGAAGCAGCAGGGGCCAATGCAGGGAGAAATTGCCGCCAACATGTTTTCCGGCAAAGATGCGGTTTTGCTTTTCAGGGACGATATTGTATTTTTGATAATTCCCGCCGCTGTACCTCTCCAGCCGGCATGAACCAGAGCGATAACCTGCTCTCTTTTATCTATGATGTAAACTAAAGCGCAGTCAGCAGCAACCATAGTTAAAACAAGTCCTTTTTCCCCGGTTAAAATAGCATCTGCAGCAGGCAGAGGGAAACTGTCTCCGGCTCTAACCCAGGCCGGCTCGGCGCCGTGAACCTGTCGGGCGGAGGCAAAGGTATATTGGCTCAAATTTCTGGCCCGGGCAAAAAGAAAACGGTCAGTCAAGCCTTCTTGAGGGTCACGCCCCCTCCCTAAACCCATGTTTGAGCAACCGTCACCATCCCCTTTGCCTTTTCCCGGGTTCACCCGAGTCGTAAAACCGTGCAGCAAACCCGGCCTAGCCAGTAAGGAGAAATGGACTGTCTTGAATCCCCCTTTATTTTGATAATAAATGCCCAAAATGTTAACGCTCCTATATATACCGGATGATTACTTTCCCCGTTTCCAGGGATTGAGGAACATTGATAAGCCGTTGGTTGGCAGAACCCCGATAGGGAAGAGCCAAATCCTTTAAATCTTCTTTAAAGGGCCCGTCGATGAGAAGGTCGGTTACCTTAAGGAGATGCCGCCAGCCTTCATCGTTATTCTTTAATATTTCTTCAAAGGTTAAACCCGTATAGGTGACAATATTTTTACCCTTTTCCCTTATGGCTTCCCCCAAAGCGGACAGGGCTTGAGCCTGAAGAAAGGGTTCTCCGCCCGAAAAAGTAACACCGTCGACATAATCGTGGTCGGAAATAACAGCCAGAATCTCGGGGATGGTGAACAGCTTGCCGCCCTCCAAGTGCCAGGTTTCGGGGTTTTGACAGCCGGGACAATGCATCAGGCAACCCTGGGTAAAGAGAACCAGTCTTATGCCCGGACCGTCCACCACACTATCATGGTATATGCCTGCCAACCTTATTTTTTGCATGCCAGCCAGCCTCCTAAAACCAGTGGGGCCGACGGGATTTTAATTCCTCCAGCTTTGCTGCGTTAAAGCGGTCTACCGTTGACAGATACCCGGTAATCCTGCGGATGCGGCGGATTTCCGTTCCTCCGCATTGAGGGCAGTTATCCTGGATAATATTTGTAAAACCGCATGCCAGGCATTCATCAATTGGGTAATTAATGCCGCCGTAGCCGACATCGCCGGCTGCCATGCGGCGAATAATTTTCTCCACCGCCTCCGTGTTGTACAAGGGAGGGGAAGGCAGCTCCACATAACTGATATGGCCTGCGTTACAGTATTTATGAAAATGCCCTTCAATATCTATCTTATCAAACAATGGCAGCGCATAATTAACGGGAATATGAAAGGAGTTGGTATAAAAATCTTTGTCCGTGACACCGGGTATAACGCCAAAGAGCTTCCTGTCCATGGCCACGAACCGGCCGGACAGACCTTCCGCCGGCGTGCCGTACAGGACAACGTTCAAATCGTATTCTTCAGAAAACTGATCTGTTCTCTTTTTTATGTGTTCAATAATTTTCAACCCCATTTTCAGGGCTTCTTCATCTTCACCATGATGCTTGCCAATAAGAACCAGCAATGTTTCGGCCAAACCGATAAACCCGATAGCCAAGGTACCGTTTTTGATTACCTCCCGGATATTGTCACCTTCCTGCAAGTTTTCGGAACCCATATATAAATGCTGCCCCATCAGGAAGGGGAGATCCCGGACTTTTAAGTTCCCCAGGATTTCAAAACGGTGTAAAAGCTGCCTCATAGCCAAACGCAGCAAACGATCCAGTTCCACAAAGAAAAGGTTTTCATTGCGGGTATTGAGAGCCAGCCTGGGAAGGTTCAGCGATACCGGCGCTATGTTCCCCCTTCTGGCTGAAACCTCATCACCATGCCGGTTCCCGATTGTCCTTGTCCGGCAGCCCATGTAGGAGACCTCATCGCCATAGGGCTTGTTAATGCTGCTGTCCATAAAACTGAAGGTCGGGTTCAGCCTTCTGGCAGCAACTTTTATTGCTTTCTGAAACAAATCATAGTTTGGGTCTTCAGGATTAAAGTTGACTCCTTCCTTAACCCGGAAGACGATGTTCGGGAAGATTGGGTTTTCCCCTCTGCCCAGCCCTTTGCCAAAAGCGTCTAAAACTGCCTTGGTCACCATGCGTCCCGCTTCCGTTGTATCCGTGCCCA
>CAZYHL010000172.1:0-4302 GCA_964646795.1 uncultured Syntrophomonadaceae bacterium | reverse complement strand
TTAGTATAACGCACTGAAATTACCTCAAAAGTGTACTTGCTAGGACGGATACAATATTTTTACAAATCACTGCAAATAAAAAATTCGAACTAAGTAAAAAGCATGTTTGAAGAAATAAAAAATAGAGATGCTTGGAGTACCATACGAGGTTATGTTTATCAGGTTGATTTGACTATTTCAAGATGGTTGGATTTAAAAGACAATCAGATACTAGAACTTGAAAGAGGTGAGGATATTGATATCATTAACTCTGATATTTCTAAGACCAGAATATCAAGGGAACTAGAACAAATTAAATATAGGGAAGCAACAATTTCTCTAAACCAAGATTTAGTATTTGATTTAATTTTGAATTTCTACACCCATAGAAAAAACAATCCATCTCAAGAATTATTATTCCGTTATGTAACAAATTCCAATTATTGTACGGAAAGACCTGCTATCATTCCCGATGGGAAAAGTGGAATTGAGGTTTGGATTGAAATATATAATTCAAAAGGAATATCTGACAAAATGAACTATTTGCAAAATATAAAAAGTCATTTACTCAGAAAAACTGATGAGAGATTGAAAAAATTGAAAGATTCTGAAGTTGAAACTGAAAAAGATTTGAAAGAATTCCATGATTTTTTAAATGATGATATTAATTTATTCAATCTCATAAAGAGGTTTGAATGGAGTTTCAATAATGTCGAATATGATCAACTCAGTGAACAAATAAAGAAAAGTCTTTTAGAGTATAAATATGTCCCTAATTTAAATACAACACGAATACTTTATTCTAGATTATTCTTATATGTATTTAAATTGCTATGTAAAGATTCGATAAAGACTTTGACAAAACCTGAATTAATTGATCAAGTTTCATTGCCCGAACTTAATAGTAGTGATAACAAATATTTAACCTTTATAAATGATCTTCTAAAAAATATTGAAGATCGACTATCTGAATTAGAACTGAAAACAAAAAATAATCTATCTGATATTTCAATTTTATTTGAAGATATCCATAATATTAAAGCTTCAGATACCGTCTTTCAGTATAGGTTAGCAAACATTTCATCAACACCTCCGTCCCTTATAAAGAATGGTACTTATAGGAAAAGTAAGGTAAAGGAGATATTGGAATTATTTAATAAATTTTGCTGGATAAACTTCCAAGGGATTAATGGAACAGGCAAATCTCAATTAGCCTCACTTATTTGTAATGAAACACACAATTTTTTCTGGCTTGATCTAAGGGCGTATAATCAGAGTATTGAAAAGTCAACCTTGCTAATTGAGACTTTTTTATCGGAAATTTCAAACTGCAATATGATTCCTAACAGAAAAAATTGGATTGCAGATGTTTTTCAATCCCTACCTTCGGATACACTAATTGTTCTTAACGATTTACCAAGAATTGAGGAAGGATCGCCTTTATTTGAATTATTGATTCTAATTACCAATGAAATCGTCTCAACAAAGTGTAGATTATTAACTACATCAAATTTCAAGATTCGTGGTGGTTTGTTAATGTCTACTAGCACAAATGCTTTCACGGAGTATTATGACTTTGAATTTAAAGACGAGGAAATCGTCGAATATTGTATAAACAACGGTTCTGATCCAAAAATAGTAGATTACGTTTCCTTAATAGCAGCAAAATCACTGAGAAATCCTCGTATAGTTACAGCTATAATCTATCATTTGAAGAGCATTAATTGGGGAAAGGAAATTGAAGATCTTTTTGATATCATTTTTAGTAGAGAGTTCTCAGAAGATCTTACCAAGGATGCACAACTATTGATAAAGAAATATATTCCTGATAATTCCAGGGAACTATTATACCGGTTGAGCTTGATTCACTGGAAATTTGAGTTTAAAGAAATTAATTCAATAAGTAATATTGAAGAAAAAATCATTCATCCAAATGAGAGGCTTCAAGATATAGTTGATATTTGGATCCAACAAAATAATGAATCGTACAGTATTTCTCCATTAATTTATGATATAGGTAAGAAAAACCTTTCGCCTGAGATTATCCCCAAAATATATATAGCATATGCCAAATCGATCCTTGAATCAAAGAGACTTGATCAATTAAGTGCTACAAGGGTGATTCTTTCATTTATTAGTGGACATGATTATAATAATGCTGGCTTAATATTACTTGATGTTTATAAATCTGCTGAAACAAAAGAGGAAGTTGATGCTATCGAGAAATGGGGCTATTTGGGCTTTTGGGCATCTATTGATATACCAAAAGAAATGGATTTATTTATCAGGGTATTGATTCGAAATGAGCAGATTAGACTTTATAATTTTGTTGGTAGGGATGATCAGAACTTATTCAATTGGCTTGACATGTATATTCTTGAAAACCAGATATCTACAACAGGCAAAGCTCTCATTCATTCTATATACCTTTTAAAATTTAATGGTAAAGATCTTTCGAATTATTGGTGTCATTTTAACGATTTATTGTTGATCTGGAACGATTTAGAAGAATCTTTTAAGAAGGCAGTAACTATTGAGGTTTTTGCGAGCTTGCTCTGGAGCCCAATACAATACATTACCTTGAAGAAAGACATAAATCAGTGGTTAAATTTTATATCCAAATTGGAAGATAGATTTGCTGTCCATTTCTTCGATAGCGAAATTTCACAAACCGCCATAACTATTCTTTGTAACAAGATTGTCAAAGCTGAAAATTCTAAAGATGAAAGAGACAGAAATTGGGAAAATACATATAATAGACTTAATATTCTGTTTCAATATTTTAATAGCAACCATCACGATATTTTAACTGCCGTAGTCTTGAAAGAAATGATTGGCCTTGAATTTAGTGTTTTCAATAATCCTACAAAGGCAGAGGGAAATACCATTAAATTTGCAGGACAGTTTTCAAATGATGAGGCCAAGTACCTATTATATGAAAATATAGGCAAGCTTTATTATAATAAAAACAACACACAGAAAAGTAGTGATTGGCTCTTCAGAGCAATCGAGATTGGTTGTACAAATCAAAGCAATTTTGTTGAAACATTAATATACAGTGCCTCATCTATTTCTGAACAGGATACTAAAAAAGCTGTTGAGTTATGTGAAAAAGCTGTTGAACTAGCAAAAAATAGAATTGACTATACTGAATTTGATTTCATACAAGTAATAGGTGAATTGGGAATTGCATATTGGTTAAATGGGGATTTCATTAGTAGTTTTAATTCATTCGAAAATGTCGTTAATAGATTACTAAGCGTAAAAGATAAGGACTTTGGAACGATTTGGATTAGGTTACTAATGTGGTCTGGTCATGCCTTGGGCTACATAGCTGCATCCGCTTGTAAAGAAGAAGCTCCTAAATTTACTTCAGATGGAGGAGACTATTTTAAACCATATCAAGGATTATATTCATTTAATAATAAGGATCTAACAGATCTTTATTTTGAAAAGAACCTACCAGCTATAATGGCCCATCTAGCAAGATTCGCAGAAGGTATTAACGATATATCGAAAGCATATTATTGGGCTCTGCAAGCATTTGACACAGCAAGAAAAAATGGGGATCAACAAGTTTTCATTATGATTTCAGCGGTCTGTAATCAATACTCTTTAATTAACTATAAAATTGAAGAAGCATTTGAATCGTTCTTACTATTCTCGGCAGTTTCTACTCACTTAAAAGGAAATTTGCAAGAAAGACATGCAAGCTTAAAGGAACTCAATTTGGCAGAAATTCTTGCTAATAAATCAACAGAAAATTGGAAATCTGCTGAAGATTCGACAGTTACTTTTGCAATTGTACCTATTTTTATAATGGTCCTATCTTCTTATCTTGAAAATTCAAAAGAGAAAGATGATCGATTCAATAGATATTGTAAGCTGATTGAAGATTATACTTCAAATGCTGCTGATAAACATTTATGGGATGAGGTTCTTGAATTGAGTAAGAGAATTATTAGCAACGAAATTTCAACTATAGAATTGATTGATAGAGCAGATACCTTTGGGAATAGAGATCAGAAAAATCTGCAGACTATTTGTCTCCTAGGATTAATTTTTAATACTGATGATGAAAACTTAATGTTAATTCAGATCATTAATATATTTCCATATCTTCTTAAAATATTTGGCACCATTAGAAGTGTTGTTAAGTTTGTTCTTATTCCTTTTGTGAAAAATAGGTGCTTGCATATAATTAAGAATTTATATGTGGGCAATAAAGTAGAGTTAGATATAATTGTAAATCAAATTGAAAGGATTGATCCAACAAATATAAATGCAATTCAATTGATGATACAACCAGTGGTTCGAGAGCTC
>CAZYHL010000171.1:0-4327 GCA_964646795.1 uncultured Syntrophomonadaceae bacterium | reverse complement strand
ACCATTACCTGAGCGATGGGCAGAAGTTGAGCCAAAAGGTATTTACCAATGGAGAAGTAAGTACCACAAGGGACTATTGCGGTCGTTTTGTATATGAGAACGGTAAGCTAAGCTATATCATCAATGCAGATGGGGTGTTGAGGGCTGTTTATAATGATCCCCAAGCTTTAACCATGATAGAGCCGGAAATAAATATTAACTTGTATCCTGGTGCGGGAGAATACCTTAAAGGCTTTACGCGTGAAATCCACCTTAAAGATCATCTGGGGAATGTGAGGGCAGTGTTTGATTACAGCAAACTGCAATCGGAAAACCATTATTATCCCTTTGGCCTTCCCATCCATAACCTCTGCACCTCTACTGCCCCCGAAGGCAAAGAGAACCGCTACCTCTACAATGGCAAAGAGCTCCAGGACGACCTGGGTTTGAACTGGATGGATTATGGGGCAAGGTTTTATGATGCAGGGATTGGAAGGTTTCATACTCAGGACAGGTTTGCTGAGAAATATCTAAGCTTGACATCATACCAATACGCTGCTAATAATCCTGTATTGATGATAGATGTTAATGGTGACAGTCTATGGATAAGTTATAGAGGAAATAGTATACTGTATGAAAACGGGAGTCTTTATAATAAAGACGGAACAGCATACACTGGAAAAGGAGTTAAGAAGGATAAAAATGGAAATGTCACCGGGTATAAAGGTTTTTTAGGAAAAACCGTGAGAGCACTTGGCACAATCAATGGAACTCCAGAAGGAGGTGCTATGGTAACAGAACTTCAATCTTCAGCAAATAACTTTACAATAAAAAAAGGACCTAGTGAATTTAAATGTGACAATATTTATAAAGGGTATGCAAATCAATTTCAAACAGACCCTTCAGCATCTGCCTCATATAATATGCTCTTAAGTCATGGTATTGATTTTGCTGGTGGTTCAGGAGGAACAATTTATTGGAATCCTTCAGGTGCTACATTACCAGTTATTGGAGGAACAGGAACAAATGCAATAATTGATTTAGCACATGAGATGTTCCATGGATTAGATGCAAATAGAGGATTACTTGATGATAGGACACACTTAGATCAAAGGATTGAAAGGCAAGAATGGCAAGCAGTTTATAGGGAAAATATTTTAAGAGGGCAGCTTGGTATTCCATTACGAACTCATTTTCTTAGTGTTCAAAATCCTTCTGGTGTTGTAATTGGTGGAGAAGGGCCAAGAATGATTACACCTGCTAATACACCGATATTGCCGACTTGGTACACACCTTAAAACTTAATAAAAAATGAAGATTAAAACAGCATTACTTGCAGTATTAATGGCTTCATGCTCTATAAGTAAGGATTTGGTTAAAATAAAGTTTAAACCAAGAGAATCATATCCAATGTATTTATTAGAGGTGCCAAAAGATTATGAGTTAAAAATATTGAGTGTAACAGTTGAAAAAGAATACCAGTTTGCATACAGAGATTCTTCAATGATTTACTTGACAAATTTTGGCAATACTCCAAATTATGAAAACATTAAAAAAATGGGAGATAGTATTTTTAACTATAGATTCCAGAATGATGAAATGACAGAAGAAATTAATCAAATAATGGGGAGGGAAGTTATTAAAGTTTTACCTGATACATTTGAATTGTCAGGGATTGATGGCAACTCATTATTTTGGAAAGATATAAAAGTTGGCAAAATAAGTATTGGATATCAGAATGTGACAAAATATAGGAAAGAATTATTTGATAAGTCATTAAAAACATTAAGAATAAGATTATAAAGAGCCAGTGTTTGTATGACTTTTTTAAATTAACATTTAGGCGAATGAACAAATTGAATACAAGATTTGTGGTTACATCAATGGTAATTTGACAAAAGATTTGAACCAGAATATTGAAAATATTGATTATAATTTTTTAAATTTACCTTCCCAGATTGAAATGGCCGACATTGATGGGATAAGTAAAAACAATTTTATGCAATACCATTACCTGAGCGATGGGCAGAAGTTGAGCCAAAAGGTATTTACCAATGGAGAAGTAAGTACCACAAGGGACTATTGCGGTCGTTTTGTATATGAGAACGGTAAGCTAAGCTATATCATCAATGCAGATGGGGTGTTGAGGGCTGTTTATAATGATCCCCAAGCTTTAACCATGATAGAGCCGGAAATAAATATATGCTTGTTTCCTGGTGCGGGAGAATACCTTAAAGGCTTTACGCGAGAAATCCACCTGAAAGACCATCTGGGCAATGTGAGGGCAGTGTTTGATTACAGCAAACTGCAATCGGAGAACCATTATTATCCCTTTGGCCTTCTCATCCATAACCTCTGCACCTCTACCGCCCCCGAAGGCAAAGAGAACCGCTACCTCTACAATGGCAAAGAGCTCCAGGACGACCTGGGTTTGAACTGGATGGATTATGGGGCAAGGTTTTATGATGCTGGGATTGGAAGATGGCATGTGCAAGATCCAGTGGCCGAATACCATCATGAGTATACACCTTATCATTACTGTTTTAATAACCCTATTGGACTTATTGATCCATTAGGAATGGATACTGTTAATGTAAATAGTAATCAACCTGTAAAACAAAATGATGTTGTTGTAATGGAAGATGGCAGCACTGTGACTGCAAGTGCGATGAAGTTGTTATTAGAGCTGAGAACAAAAATGACAATGATTCAGAGGCTAAACAAAGTGAATTACCTGAAGGTAAAATTCAGGAAAAGGATAGCGGTGCAGAAAAAGCTGCAGTTAGTTTAGCTGGTGTATTAACTGCTGCGTTGATAGAACCTACTCCAGCTGGAGAAGTTCTTACAGGAATATACGCTACATATTTAGTCATTAAATATGGGCCTAAAGTAGTTGATTTAACAGTTGACATGTTTGCAAAAGAACACACAAAGAATAGAAGTAAATCAAATTGGAATAAGCATACAAAGACAAGGTCAGGTGGAAAATATGGTAAAGCAAGAAATGCGAAGAGAGGAAATAAAAATAAAAAGTTCATGCCGGAAAATAATCCAAATATAAAACCTAAATAAATTGACCAAGATGTTAACAGATGAACATATGCTAGAAATATCTAATGTAATTAACGATTACATTGAAAATGAAAGATGGTCTGATGCAAAGGAAATATTGGAAAAAGAGCTATTAAAATTTCCTAATGAATATTGGTTGTTGACTACTCTTTCAAATGTTTATTATGAATTAAGAGACTATGAAGCTGCACTTGAGTTATCTGAAGCTGCTTTTAAAATTGAACCTTCAGATTATTTTGTACTTAATAATCATGCTTGTATTCTTAGTGTAATTGAAGGAAAAGAGAAGGAAGCTATTATGTTATTAAAGAACATAATTGATACTGATTTAAATAAAATTGCATTTGGGGAGCATGGCGAAGGATTACGTTGGGCAAAGTCATTAGTTAATGATTGTAGGGTGAGATTAGCTTTAGTTTATTCATCAATTAATGAAAATGATAAAGCTTTAAAATATCTAAATGAACATATAGAAAAACGTAAAAGAGGAGTTTTTAGTAACTTTTCAAAAAAGGAGGTATTTAAAAAGAAACAGACAATTGAAGAACTTTTAATTGCCCAATAAAACTCATACATACAAAGAATACGAATATAAGCATGGCTGCGAAGCTTGGCTTTTTTGTTATTGTGTAGTAATATTTCTTTTTGAAAGAAGCCTTTAAATTTTGTTATGGTAAGCTTAATACCAATTATTGAAAATATGATGAGTTTAATCTTTCGCAAAAATCATTGATAAAAATCAATTGCTAGCAGGTTGCCTTGTTTTCATCTCATTTTCTCTAAAAATTATGCTTTATATTTGTTCAGGTGAAAACTAATTATTACATTTTCATATTAAACCAGAATTCTTGTTTCCCTGTTCCATATCACCGGTCGCATCCGGTGGAATCTATCACCCCTACGGACTATTAATAGCAGGGCTGCAAATTTTCATGATTCCGTTACTAGTAAACTTACTGCAGGGGATTCGAGATGACGTCGTTCAATCATAAAAAAGGGGGGAAAAGAGCGGGGGCGGCGCAGCCGCCCCTGCTCTTTTCCCCCCTCCCTTTTTCCAGGCAAACGTCATTTCGATGGAGCAGGGGAAGGTAATAAAACGGTAGTATGGTAATTATTAAACAACAAAAGGCCGTTTATTGTCCCTGCGACTGAGAAATCCCATAGGATGGGGCTGGTGATGTTGGGCGAAGGTGGAATTGAATACAAGATATTTGGTTTAATCAATGGTAATTTGACAAAAGATTTGAACCAGAACATTGAAAATATTGATTATAAT
>CAZYHL010000170.1:0-4401 GCA_964646795.1 uncultured Syntrophomonadaceae bacterium | reverse complement strand
TCATGGCTGATACATCCATGCGGAGTTCGATAGCGGATATAGGAGAAAAGCCTGAAAAGGGAAAAGGTAAAGAAGGTAAGTAACTCTGGGAGTGATGTTTTTTGGAAGGGCTAATACTATTAATTATATATGCCGTATTTTCTCTCCTGAAGGCCGGTGCTAAAAAGGGGAGGGAAGTACAGTCCCCAAGGCCTAAACGCCCGGTGCTGCAAGATAAGAAAGAAATTTTTGATACCCTGGAAAAACGTTTCGAGGAATTGTTTTTTCCTGAAAAAGTCTTTCCCCAAAAACCTAAGCTTAAACAGCCTGTTCCCATACCGTCCCGGCAGCGGGAAGAGGTGCCGGCAGCGAAACCGGTGGAGCCGGCCGTACCCATCAGTCAAGGAGAGGCTCCCGTTTCCCCTTCCCCTTTAGAGCCCCTTTTTACCGGGAAGAACGAGTTGGTTCAGGGTATTATCCTGGCCCAGATTTTAGGGCCGCCAAAAAGCAGGAGAAGCGGAAGGCCTTTTTAAAAAACCTTTTTGAGCAGCCGTAACAGGCTGCTTTTTTCATATCCCTGCAGGCGGAAGCATATTTTATAGGGTAAAGAAAAAAGCGGGGAGGGAATACGGTTCGTGAAGGAGAAAAAAAATCGCCTGCAAAGTACCTTTGCCGATTTTTTTGAACTGCCTCGGGACCTGGTTTTAGATCTGCCCCGTATTATACTTGTGGGGAAGCGGCAGGTCTATATCGAGAACCATAAGGGTATTGTGGAATACAGCCCAACGCGGATTAAGGTTAACACCGGTGTTGGCGTAGCCATCCTTGTGGGCGAAAATCTAACTGTTCGCAACCTCTATGCCAAAGATCTTTTTATAGAGGGGGATATTAGCTCCCTTACTATAGACGATTAGGGGGAAGCTGATGTTCATTAAGGGTTTGTTTAATTACTTTTTGGGATATGTTATTCTTAAGACACATGGCCAGGGGGTAGAAAAGCTTATCAATCTGGCCCTTGCTCGGGGAATCCTGATTTGGGACCTAAAGGACAAGGGCGACTATACTACTTTTAAAACCTATCTGGATAGTTATTTCTTGCTTGTGCCTTTGTGCCGTAAAGCCAAAGTAAGGATTAAAATTGAAAAAAAAGTTGGTTTCCCTTTTCTCTTTTCCCGCTTGAAGAAAAGGCTTGGCTTGGTGATGGGTTTGTTTATTTTTGTCGGAAGCCTTTACCTGTTGAGCAATCTGATTCTTTTTATTGAGGTGAAAGGCAATGAGCAAGTAGATGACCGGATTATCCTCAATACTGCCCGGGAATTAGGCATCGTACCGGGCAGATTTAAACACGACCTGGATTTTCAAAACCTTGAGCAAGAATTTTTAATAGCGCGCCGGGAGTTTGGCTGGGTTGGGTTTTATGTGAAGGGGACAAAGTTGCTGATAGAAGTAGCTGAAAAACTGATTCCCCCTGAGGAAGGCGAGGATTTAACGAGTGATCTGGTTGCTTCAAGGGACGGCTTGGTAGAAAAAGTATTGGTACTGGCCGGCTCTGCCAGGGTTAAAAAGGGAGATAGCGTTAAAGAAGGGCAGGTATTAATCAGCGGCTATGTCTACGAGGAAAGCAGTCCGCTTGAACACGAAGCAAACGGTGAAAACCAAGAGGCTGGCAGGGTAAGGGCACGGGGCGAAGTATGGTGCCGGGTTTGGTACGAATTTTTTTCTTCCGCGCCACTGGCGGAAACGCTCCGGGAAAGGACCGGCAAGGCAGCAGCAGCTTATATTCTCATGATCGGCGGTAAGGAGGTTAATATCGGCCCTAAAAGCAGCCCCTACCGTAACTATGAAAGGGAAATAATCAAAAGGCGGGTAAAATGGAGGAATCTTGACACGCCTATAGAATTTATAACAATACGCTATTATGAACTCTCCCTAACGAAGAAGACGCTAACGAGAGATGAGGCTTTGTATAAAGCCAGGGAGAATGTCCTTTCCCAGGCGGAGAAAATCCTCCCCCCCCATGTGGAAGTACTGACCCACGAAGTTATGGAGATGACTCCTTCCGGGGGAGAAGAGGTTACGTTAAGGCTTATGGTGGAAACCCTGGAGGAAATCACCGTAGAAAGGAAGCATGAAATAAGGGAGGATTAATTATTTGACGCAATCAAGCAAGCAGGAAATCGAATTCCTTGACAATGACGAAACCCTTGCCCTGATGGGAAAGTTTGACCAACACTTAACGCTTATTGAAGAGAATTTTTCCGTTTCTGTTGTGCCTTTGGGTAACCGTTTAATTTTGGAAGGGCCTCTTGCAGAGGTAGAAAAAATAACGGCTTTATTTAATGAGCTTTTGGAAGTGCATCGTAAGGGACATCGCATAACAACCCAGGAATTTGAATATGCTCTTGCCCTGGCCCGGGAGGGCCAGTGTTCGGATTTAGGGAATATATTTGACGAGCTTGTCTTTGTTAATTGGCGGGGAAAAAAGATTAGACCCCGTACTTTAGGACAAAAGAATTATGTACAGGCTATCCGCAGCAACGATATTGTTTTTGGCATCGGGCCGGCAGGGACTGGAAAGACATACCTAGCTATGGCTATGGCGATAGCTGCCCTAAAAGATAAAGCTATTCAGAGACTGATTTTAACAAGACCGGCGGTGGAAGCCGGGGAACACCTGGGGTTTTTGCCGGGGGACTTGCAGGAGAAGGTCGACCCGTATCTGCGTCCTCTTTATGATGCCCTTTACGACCTTTTGGGTGTTGATACCTTTCAAAAATACATGGCCAAAGGGATAATTGAGGTAGCTCCCCTGGCGTACATGCGTGGCAGAACTTTAGATGATTCTTTTGTCATTCTTGATGAGGCTCAAAATACCACTTCCGAGCAGATGAAGATGTTTTTAACCCGCCTTGGTTTCGGTTCGCGGGCAATCATAACGGGTGACATCACCCAGGTTGACCTGCCGCCCGGTAAGTATTCAGGCCTTGAAGAAGTCAGACGAGTCCTCAAGGAAGTTGAAGGCATCCGCTTCAGTTATTTAACGGAAAAAGACGTGGTGCGTCATCCTCTTGTGCAAAAGATAATTAGAGCCTATAACCTGTATCAAGAAGATAGCCGCTAGCATTGAGTTCATGGAGGGCACTATGAAATTAACTGAAAAGATTAAAAAATATTTAACGGTTAAACCGGCCTTCCTGAATAATAGGAAGATACAGCTTGGTTTTGTTGTTTTAATTATGTTTGCCGTGGTTTATACTATTCTTGCTATTACCATAACCCCTAACCGGGTCGCCCTGGAGGTGGGCAAGCCGAGCCCGCAAACAATTTACGCGCCTAAGGAGACGGTTGACTGGTATACGACAAACCTGCTCAGGGATGATGCGGCTAAATCGGTTCCGGAGACCTATGATTTTGACCCGGAAATCTTACCTCAAGCGGAGGAAAGGCTAGAGAACTTTTTTACTGCTGTTTTAGAAGCCAAGGCGGAGGAGGACGAAGCGGCGGAGATTGAAAAGCTTCAGGATTATGTTGCCGGCGAAGGGTTTGCTATTAGCAGCGAACTCCAGGTTGCTTTGCTGAACGAAAAAACGGAAGATATAGTGGAATTGAAAGAAACGCTGCAGATAATTCTGCAAAATACCCTTGAACAGGGTATCAAGGCAACCGGGGTGGAGAATGCGCGTAGCCAGGTTTTGACGGAACTGGCGCGCTGGTACCAGACCAATCCTTTTTATCCTACCGGTGAAGCTATCCTTGAGGTTCTGATTAAGCACAACCTTATCTATAATGCCCAGGTGACGACAAAAGCCCGGGAGGAAGCAAGACAATCAGTCGAGCCGATAAGAATCATGAAAGGGGCTTTGATTGTCAGCGAAGGGCAGCAAGTCACCGGCATCCATATCGCTCAGTTGGAAGCCCTGGGATTGCAGCGAACAAGCGCCGATTATGTAACCTTTTCCGGGTTGTTCATTATTTTGCTGGTTTTGTTTTTATTAATCGGTATTTATTTTTATCTATATGATAAGGAAGTCCTGGAAAAGCCGGCTTATATGCTTCTCTATGGTTTGATTGTTATTCTTACTCTCTTGTTTTCTGTGGCCGGAAACATGTTTTCGGGGTATTTTTTACCTGTTGCCGCCGGCATCATCCTTATTACTGTCCTTTTTAACGTCCCCCTAGCCTTGGTATCGGGAATTATCTTCGGCATCTTTGCCGTGCTCATGACGGGAGGGGTCAGATTTGTGATTATCAGCCTGCTTGGCAGTCTCGTCGCCGTATATGGAGTTCACAAGGTAAACCGGCGGGATGATGTGGCTAAAGCAGGCCTTTATGTAGCCGGTATCAACGCTGTCGCCATCATTGGTATATTCCTCTTTACCGGTTCCGTTAAACTGGAATATGGTTTTATCAGGGAGTTTACCA
>CAZYHL010000169.1:0-4406 GCA_964646795.1 uncultured Syntrophomonadaceae bacterium | reverse complement strand
CCCTGAGTGGGCTCGTCTACCAGCAGTATCTCGGATTTTTGCATGAGCCATTTGGCCAATATCACCTTTTGCTGATTTCCGCCCGAAAGGCTGACGGCAATAGTCTTCTCGCTCGGCGTTTTAATGGAAAGGCTCTTAATATACCCCTTTGATGTCTCAGCGACCTTTTTGTAGTTGATGCCAAGCTTTCCTCTGAATTTTTTCAGCACCACCATGCACATGTTCTGCCATACGGGCAGGCAAAGCACAAGGCCCTGTACTTTTCTGTTTTCAGGCAGCATACCTATACCGGAACTGATAGATTCTCTGGGGTTTTTAGGTTTTTTATTTTTCCCCTTGAAGCGCATTTCACCGCTGTCTATCGGATCGACGCCATAAATAGCGCGCAGAAGCTCAGTGCGTCCTGCGCCAACCAGCCCGTAAAGTCCAACGATTTCGCCCTTGCCAAGGCTCATCGATACGTTTTTTAGTCTCTTATTGCTGAAATTCATCACTTCAAGCACAGACTCTCGGTTACGCACCTGAACGCCCTTATTATAGGCGTTCTTCGTGATCTTATGTCCTATCATGTATTCGACTATTTGATCAACGTCGATATGCTTCGACTCGACCGTCGTCACATTCATTCCGTCTTTCAGTATCGTGATCCGGTCCCCTACTATAAACAGCTCTTCCAGCCTATGGGATATGTAGATAATTGTCATCCCCTTGCGCTTTAAGTCCGCAATGGTTTTTATAAGCGTTTCAAACTCGTCATGAGAAAGTGTCGCTGAAGGTTCGTCCATAACGATAAGCTTTGAATTTGACGCGATACACTTCATCATTTCGACCAGCTGCCGCGCGCCTATGCTAAGCTCGCCGACCTTTGCCTTTATATTGATAGATATGTTAAGCTCATCGGCCAGCTTCTGAACCTTGCTGTATGCAGCTTTCCAGTCGACCCTGCCCATTTTTTTAGGCATGTTGTTAATAAGCACATTCTCAGTGACCGACAGTTCGCTTACAAGCGACAGTTCCTGATAAATAACCGATATGCCTTTCTTTCGTGTCGCGATCGGGTTCGAATCCCTGAGCTCTTCTCCGTCAAAGATGACGGTACCGCTGTCCTTAGCATACACCCCGGAAAGTATCTTCATCAGCGTAGATTTTCCCGCGCCGTTTGCACCGACAAGGCAATGGACTTCGCCCTCTTCAACAAAGAAATCTACATCGCTCAGCGCTTTAACGCCCGGAAAGCTTTTATTGATTCTTTTCATCTCCAGGATGTTCTTAGCCATATCACCACTCCTATACGTCCATCATGTCTTTCAGCTTTTCATACAACGAGAGATATTTCTGATAATGCGGTTCATACAACTGATGCGCTTTATTGTCGGGTTTTATCACGCCAGTATAATGGACCATCGCGTCTACCGCTTCTTCAAAGCCTCTATATTTTCCACTCCCGACCGCAGCGATAACTGCACAGCCTAATATGCCGCAGTTGGACGAATTCTCGGTAAGCGTGATCGGTTTGGACGTAACGTCAGCGATTATCTGGAGCCACAGCGGATTTTTTGTCACGCCTCCGCACGCCATAATATTATTAATCATCACATCATTGCCACAGATAGTGTCAATGATATTCCGCGTTCCGTAAGCTATCCCTTCCATTATCGACCTGTATATATCCGCCCTGTTATGATTGAGTGTTAATCCGTAAAACACGCCTTTCGCGTTTGGGTTCTTATACGGCGTTCTGTTTCCCTGAAAGAAATCCAGGGTTATCAAACCCTTGCTTCCTATAGGTACTTCCTGCGATTTTTGTGCCATAAGCATATAAGGGTCTTGCCCCGAAATATTAAACTCGTTTAGAAACCACTTTGTAATAGATCCCGCTGATACCTGTCCGCCCTCAAGGCAATATAAGCCGGGAATGACCACGTCGCGGTACGGCCCCCAGATGCTTCGGTTATAGACTGGTACTTCACTCAATATCAGATGCACAAAACTCGTCCCCATGATCATTCCCATATGGCCGGGCCTGCATACGCCGAGGCCGAGCATTGATATGTGGGCGTCTATTCCTCCCTGATATACCGGCAGATTCAGGGGCAAGCCGAATTTCTTCGAGAGCTCATGTTTTATCGCACCTACCTTGTCGCCCAGCTTCAATACGTTCATGATTAATTTTTCACTGTAATCCTCGAGTCCTATCCGCTTAAAGTAGCTGTCTTCCATTTCGCTGCCGCCGCTTATATAGTTCCCTTTGCACGTTGCCTGACATACAGAGGCTGCCCAGCGCCCTGTAAAATAGTGGTTGATAAAATCAAGCTGCTCTACGATTTTATACGACTCTTTATACAGCTTTGGCATATGGCGCTTTATCCACAGGGTTTTTGGAATCAGCCATTCTACCGACACGTCTCCGCCGCAATACTTGAGCAGTTCGAATTCTCCGGAGTTTATCTCTTCCGCCTCAGCTTTCGCGCGGTTATCCATCCAGAGTATAGCGTCAGCCAGAGGTCTTCCTTTTTTATCTACCGCAATTACCGTCGAGGAAGTCGCGCATACTGACATTCCTGTAATCTTTGATTTGAGTGATCCCGAAAGCTCTTTAAGGCATCCCGCCAACGTGGTTTCAAGACTTTCTATCCAATCTGCGGGCTTCTGGGTTGCCTGCCCCGGCTCCGGAAAGTATATTCTGTAGCTGTTTTCATTTACCGATACAAACTGCCCGAATTGGTCAATCACTGCGCATCTTATACCTTGGGTGCCAATATCGATACCAATAAAATAGCTGTCCTGCGACATCCTGTTACCTCCATAAGTGCATTGCGTTTCTTTTGCGTCATCCGGAGTCTACTTTAATGCCGAATGGTCCTTCTCTTCGCTTACAGCGCTTATTAACAACTTTCTTAATATCGCAGAAGTAACAGTATCTATATCAGTACATAAATCATTCATTTTGATTCGATGATATTTACAGCTATTAAGTCTCATGCTTTCTGTTTCTCCTTGTAGTCGCGTATATGCAATTTATTTCATATACGCGTGTGAGTGGTGCACACATACCGTCTTAACATGAAATTAATCGCATGGTTTATACGCTAATATGAGATTATTCTATTCTTGTGATATTATTTTCATTTTTATATATATTCGACGTTGTTAAAGCTTTTCCTGCAAAAATGATATGAATTATATCTCTGTTTGGTTATATCAGTGAATTTATTTGCATTATAGCTGGCTAGACACTAAGATTGATCATATAACCTGGTATGATTCACTTAAAATATATATATGGCTTCATATTACCATCATTATGGGCAGTTCATAACACATAGGTCCCAAGGCCATTTATAAATTCCGTATGCGCTCCCAAAAACATAACAACTTTTTTGGGCTCGTATAAAAAAGCAGGGATCACAACGAATAACCCTGCTTAATACTGCTGTTTTTAATCAGCCGGATGAATATTTGTAATGTATGTTTTTTTACCCTTGTGCATCAACGGCTTTAAACGTTGATACAATGTGATATAGTCTTCAAACAACGACTTATACTCCTCATGGGCTTTTGGATCTGGTCTGATTACTTCATTCTTGCGGACCATCGCCTGTGTCGCGTCTTCAAAACGGCTGTATAGCCCAGCACCCACCGCCGCAACGATACAGCATCCAAGGATACCAGCGTCTGAAGATTGTGTGGTCAGGTTTATAGATTTACCGCAAACATCTGATATTATCTGAAGCCAAAGAGGATTCCTTGTCACACCGCCGCATGCCATGATGTTATGTATGTTCAGCTTATCCGTACTCATGTTTTCTATGACGTTGCGCATACCATATGCTACGCTTTCCATAATTGCCCTGTATATATGCGCTCTCGTATGGCTCAATGTCAGCCCATAGAATGCACCTTTTGCGAGCGGGTCCTTATAGGGCGTCCTGTTGCCCTGAAAGAAATCAAGCGCGATAATTCCCTTGCTGCCGGGAGGTATGGACGCAGCCTCGTCCATCATCAGCTCATAAGGATCTCCTTCAGTTTCTTCCTTGACCCTAAACTCTCTTATAAACCAGTTCGCTATTGATCCCGCCGAAACCTGGCCGCCTTCCAGGCAATAGAGCCCGGGAATTACAGCGTTGTTGTAAGGCCCCCAAATTCCTTCATTGAATACCGGATCTTTGGATAACGCCAAATGAACGAAGCTCGAGCCCATTACTATGCCCATGTCACCGGGACGCGATACCCCTATGCCAAGCATGGATATATGAGCGTCGATGCCGCCCTGATATACTATTGTATCCTTCGGCAGATCCAGCTGATTAGCGATGCTGCTGTCCAATTTCGCTATGGGCTCACCCAAACGCAGTACGCGCGTGTTTAGTTTTCTGTTAAACTCCCCCAGCCCTATACCTTCAAAG
>CAZYHL010000168.1:0-4423 GCA_964646795.1 uncultured Syntrophomonadaceae bacterium | reverse complement strand
TAAAAGCCTTACTGGAATAGCCAACGCATTTGCAAGCACATTGCCAAAGCCCCACATGCCAACGCTCAAACTAAAGCTTTGTCAAGGAGCTTGTAAAGCCAGCCTAAGAGAAGAATTTCAAAATTTTTCTCCCACGCTAATAGAAAAAAATTAAAACACACAACCGGTGTGCGTCATGCCAGAAAGACGCTACCAATAGCTATAAATTATGAAAATATTACAAATTGGAGAGACAGGATTTTTAGGTTCATACATTGTGAGAAAGTTGAGTGACAGAAACCATGAGGTGACAATTATAACAAAATGTTAAAAATTGACAAAAAATTGTTGAAAACTTGTAAATAATTAACTTATAGCTTAATTTTGGCGTGAAACGACAAGCGAATATTTAAAACTTCATATGATGGCAAACGGCAAATTGCCATAGATATTGATAATGCAAATGAAATAATTGAGTTCATACAGCTCAATAAATTGAATAAAAAATTTGAACTGATTTGTAATTTAATTCTTGATGGTATCAGAAATACGGAATTGTACGACAAGGAAAATATTAACACAAAATGTAAAAATGTAACAGCAATGAAATTCAAAGGAGGAAAGAATCCTCGCATTTATTGTTTGGAAAAAAAACAAAAAGGAAAAACACTTATTATTGTTGCATCTTAATTACACCAAAGTAAAAAAAACCGAAAGAATAAATCCAAAGAAAAAAATCTAATCAATAAAGTTGGCGGTTATGAATACGAAATCATCAAATAGCGATAAAATACTTGAAGCCTTTAATGCACTGTTCAATAATATCTCGGAACAGGATAAATTAGATAATGAGGCAAAACTTATCATGTTTCGTTTTTTGGAAGTTATTGAAAAGCGCAGGGAAAAGTTAGGATGGACAAGAAAAAAACTAGCTCAGAAAATAGGGACATCAGCTTCATACATAACTCAATTAATGAGAGGGGATAAACTTATTAATATGCTTACTCTTGCAAAAATGCAAAGGGTGTTAGGAATTAAATTCGATATTTCAGAAAAAACAAGTTACTCAGAAAAAACAAAAGAAATAAGAACTCCATATTCTGATGGAACTGGAATGTGGTTCCGGAAACCATTTCAAAATGCAGAGCCTGATTACGATGTATATTTTAATTTGCCTAAACCTGAACCTGAAAGAAAAATAGCATAAAATGATTGCACAAAAATCGGTACTTAACCTTGAGCATTTTGCTGTTTTACAGTCGCATTTCAATTTTATTAAACCTAAACGAGCCCCAAAAAATAATATCAAACTCTTTCAATCCTACTTGATTGATATTGATTTTGCCCATCATTTTGAGGAAGATGGAGTAATTAGAGTTTTTGTAAAAATTGGCATCAATCAGGATAAGAATGCACTTCCTGGCTATAAACTTTTGGTTGAAGGAGTTGGATTTTTTCGTTTAACAGATGGAGAAATCCCTGAACCGGAACAAAACAATTTAAAGTTCTATTCCACAGTGAGTGTAATTATTGGTTATCTCAGGAACAGTTTATCAAGTGCGACTTCGTCTGCCCCATTAGGCCCTTATTTACTTCCGGCGATTGATCTGAATGACTTGTTTCTAAAAAAATCGGAAGGAGGGAATAAAGGGGATAAATAGCTGATATAATCCATCATATCAGGACTTACTTCATTTAAGAATATGCGATTTTATTACTCGTGATATAATTAATTTAAAAATGATTAGCCAACCTAAAAACTATGGGACTCCTAAAAAGTAATTTTATAACGCTGGTAGATTTATTTCAAAAAGCAAAGCACAATATAATCTTATCCATGCCAAATCTGTCAGATGAATTGGCAGAGGTATTAATTTATCATAAGGAACAAGGTGTAAATCTTAACATCAATATTGAATTCGAAGAAAACATTTACCGTTCAGGATTTGGTGACATCACCGCATTAAAAAAACTTAGGGAAAAACAAATTGAGGTTAATAACAAGACCAATTTCAATATATATTTCATTATTGTTGACAATTTCGGTTACTTCTATTTTCCAAAAAGTCAGTTTCTTGAAAAAGAAGGTTCTTCCTTCGATTTGTTTCCAATGGTTTCCTGTCAAATTAAAAAACTGAAGTTGATGTTTCAGGTACTCGATGAAGAAGATAGCGACTATGAAGAACTGGTGGAAGAAGTGGGTATTGAAAAACTGCGAGTAATTTCTCAAAACATTAAAAAGATTGAATCGGATCAAAGCATTAAACTGGAAATTAAACTGGCAAAAGATCCCCCGTTAAAACCGAATTTAGGCAGAACATTGGAAGTTTATAAATCGAAATTTCAAATTGCTGAACTCAAATTCAAAGGAGCAAATCTTCATATTAAAAAAGTCAAGCTTCCAATAAACGCATTACCTTTTCGTGATGACATTTTAAAACGTACTATTGAAGCCAGTCTTCGCCTTTTTACCGACATACCCGAAAAAGAATTATTCGAACCATTCTTCAACCTCAAAATGGATTTGGAAATTGTCAGAGGGAAATTATTGTTCTATCTCAAATCAAGGGAGAAGAACATTATCAGAAGAGATGATAAGGGAAAATTAGAGGCTGAACTAAAGGAGATTGAAATAAAAATTGAAAAAATAAAAGAGGAACTACTAAATAAACTTCAGCAAGAAATCAATGCATCGAAAAAGAGAGTAAAAAATAACTTGATTGCTTTTCTAAGAGACAATATTCCTGATGAATTAAAAGGTTATGAAGGTAATGTTCTGGAAGATGAAATTGAAAACATGGCAAATGGTATTATCAGTCGAATTCGATTCCCAAGATCGAGTACTCTTTTAAACGAACTGAAACTGGAAATTCACTACTATGATATTACATGGGAAGATTTAAATAATGCTGAAGTTAGTGAAGAATTGGTCAAGCACGAATTAATAACTCCAGACGAGAAATCGTATATTGATGAATTAGCAATTTCAGCAAAAAAAGAATGATAAAACCAAAATCATGCATCACTATTTTCCGAAATTAGTGCATTCTTATTTTCCGAAAACAATACATCCTTATTTTCCAATTTTATGACATATTTATTTTCCGGTTACAACAATAAGCTTCGATTATGAAAATCCAATTAGAAAAATATATATTTCCTGTCACGGGTTCTGGTGAAAAAGAAGAAGGAGTCGGTGTCGTTGTGGGTAACTTACTAATTACAGCTGGTCATGTAGTTAATGGCATGGATAGATTTTCAATCATCATAGATAAAAAGGAATATGACATAAGTAAAAATCAGATTCTAGCTTTGAGTGCCTTACCTGAAGAACCCAAACCAACAGATTATGATATATGCGTTATTAACTTGAATGGAATAAACAGCCTACTCACTTTAGCGACTGAATTGCCCAATATTGGAAAGCAGTTAATAAGCATAAGCTATAAACAAGTAACAAGAAAAATAGATTCTGAAAATTGTAATGGCATTTTCGGGAAATCACAAAAAAGGGATATAGAGACACACCATAGTGAAGGTTATGTAAATATAGAAGATACCAATTTCTTTGGATGTGATATGAGTGAACCGCTTGAAGAAGGTCGAAGTGGAAGCCCAATAATTGCTGAAGATAAAGTCTATGGCATTCTAACTGGAGGAAAAGACAATGGCAAATTTTGCGTCTACCAGTCTTCAAAATCCATCCTCGAATTTCTAAAGATACATAATATTAAAGTATAAAGTAAAGTTATTATTGTCTATCGAAATCATCAAAATGCATAATTCTGTATACCACATGAAATTTGAGTCATGCAAAATGTTGTGATTCTTATTTTTCCATTGTACATTTAGGCTTATAAGTACCTGAGTATTTACAATGAATTTTCAATAAAAAATTGAAAATGATGATGGAAAATGAAATCTTTTTATCGATCGTTTTTTAAGTAATTTATTTCATAACTATATTTCCATGTATCGCAAAACCAAGGAAATATTATTTTCAAACTTTCTGGATAAATGGAACAATCGGTATTCTAAGATATTCCCTATTATCAAGTATATATCAACTTACCCGAAATTAATGGAAACACTCAATCATTTACAACCTCTGGAAATCGAAAAAATTAATGATTATCAATTAGAATGGATTTCATTGGTTGCTCAATTTGATAATCCTATTGAATTCTCATTTTTTAAAGAACATTGGATTCCTATTCAAAAAAACAACTATGATTATTTTATCGATTTATCCTCTGCCTCTTTTTCATTGTTTGAGGTTCATTATTATGCCCATGAGCCATATAAATGGTATAAAGTCTATATTTTTAAGGATATCAATCAGTTAATGCAAAATATGGATGATCCAAAATTTGACCTTGACGATCATTTTCAACAAATTGAAAACGAAATGTGGGATCAGTATTTTACACTTTCGAAGGAAAGC
>CAZYHL010000167.1:0-4470 GCA_964646795.1 uncultured Syntrophomonadaceae bacterium | reverse complement strand
AGGCAGGTGTTAATGAAGTAGAAAAGCAAAAAGGAATTGAAAAGGCATCGGTTATTATTCCGGCCTTTAACGAGGCTTTAAGAATTGAAAAAACGATTAAGTCTTTAACAGGTATTGCCGGGATTTCCGAGATAATCGTTGTTGACGACGGTTCAAAGGACAATACGGGGCAGTTGGCGGAACGGGCAGGCGCGGAGGTGATTCGGCTTTCGGTTAATGTCGGCAAAGGCGGAGCAATGTCCAGAGGCCTGGAGGCGGCGCGGGAACGGCTTGTTGTTTTTTTAGATGCCGACCTGGAAGAAACGGCAGCGGAGGCCGTTAAGCTGATTAAACCGGTCATAAGGGGCGAGGCGGAATTGGTTGTCGCCCATTGGCAGCATACTGCCGCCGCCGCTCCTCGAGGCGGGTTTGGGTTGGTTGTGTCTTTGGCCAGGTGGGGGATTAAAAAAATTACCGGTTTCGAGGCCAAGTCTCCCCTATCAGGGCAAAGGGCGGCAATCAAAGCATATCTGGGCAGTTTTGAAGCCGGTTACGGCGTTGAGGTTGGCATGACAATAGACTGTCTCGCAAAAGGGGGAAGAATAGTGGAAGTGCCTGTTCGAATGCGGCATAGGTACACCGGGTTAGATTACCCGGGGGTAAGTCATAGATTTAAGCAATTTTACGATGTTTTAAGGGTGATCTGGAAGCGGTACGGCAGGGACGTCAAATGGAAATAGGCCTTATTCTGCTGCCCTTTATCTTTTTTGCTTTTTTAAAAAACAAAATTGTTGCTTTTTGTGTGCAAAGCGATCACCATCGTAATTATCAGGGCAGGCTTGTTCCCAGAGGGGGAGGGTTATTTTTTCTGTTCGCATATTCTCTGGCGGCAATCTGGATCTTCGCCTTGATGCCCGGCGAGACCCGGGTAATCGTAAGCCTGTTCTTACTGATAACAGGCTGGATGCTTCTGGGATTGTTGGACGATTTTTGGGGCAATAATGAGAATAAGGGGCTTAAAGGCCATCTCGGCATCTTCATGCGAAAAGGTATCATCACTACAGGTTTGATTAAAATTTTTTGCGGATTGATAATTTCCCTGGCCGCTTTATTATCCTTCGTTCCTTTATCCTGGTTGGTTTTATTATCGGCTACTATCGTTGCTCTTTCCGCCAATGTCGTTAATTTATTGGACTTGCGCCCGGGAAGGGCATTAAAAATAGCTTTACTGGCAAGTTTGGCCCTGATTATAACCTCATACGGCAGGGAAACAGTTATTATATTGGCCCCTTTATTAAGCGCCGTATTATTCTACCTGCCTTATGATCTGGGGGAACGTCTGATGCTGGGGGACAATGGGTCTAATCTTTTAGGGAGCGTGCTGGGTTTTGCCGCCGTTTATCGCTGGCCTTACAGGGTGCAAGGGGCTGTTTTAATCTTGTTGCTTATCTTTCAGGGATTGTGCGAGATTTATTCGGTTTCCGAAATAATAGGCAGGAACAGGTTTTTAAAATTTTTTGATCAATTGGGAAGGTGAAAAGGGGTATTCCTATGAGCGGGGAAAAGCATAATCAATATCGTGCCAACCTGGAGCTTTCCTTAAAAAAAGGACTAGTTAAAAATATACTCCGGCGAAGAGAAGGTTTGGAAGAATTAAGTCTTGAAATAGACGGTTGTGTGCAAAAGGGGCTGTCCTTCCCTCAATTAACGGGATTTACTGAAACAGGTGATGAGGTATGGGTTAACACTACGGCCGTTGATTTAAAGCTCGGTTCCGGGGGGAGGCACTTCATAGTGGCAAATTTGAGCAGGCCGGAAAGGAAGGATATAAAAAAAGAGGGGCATATTATGAAGTTAAGATATACCCCGCTGCAATTTAAAGTAAACACTCTGGAAGAATCCTTCCCGGATATATTTAAAAAGCATGACGCCATCGACGGTTTGCCGGTAATCATATTGGAACTGCACAGTATGCTGTTGCCGGCTGTTTATACCCTGAAGGAAACCCTTCCCGGCTTAAAGATAACCTACATTATGACGGATGGCGGCGCTTTACCTCTTGCTTTAAGCGAACAAGTTTACTACCTGAAGCAAGAAGGCCTGCTGGATCACACTATTACTGTGGGGCACGCTTTCGGCGGGGACCTGGAATGCGTCAATATATATACGGCCTTACTGGGCGCAAAACATATCCTTATGTCTGACGCCGCAGTTATTGCCATGGGGCCGGGAATAGTAGGCACAGGCACGGCTTTCGGCTTCACCGGGATAGAGCAGGGAGAGAACATTAACCGGGTCGGTCTTTTGGGGGGAAGAGCGGTCACTTGCCCCAGGATTAGTTTTCTTGATTCAAGAAGCCGCCACAGGGGAATAAGCCACCACAGTATTACCAGCTTAAGCCGGGTAGCTCTCTCCCCGGCGGAAATAGCCTTACCCGCCGTGGAAAGGGAAAAGCGGGTCTTGCTGTCCCGGCAGCTTGCAGAACATAACCTTCCCGGTATTCACAAACTATCCTGGCAAGATACCGGCGAGACGGCCGCCAAGCTTGCCGGCTTAAACTTTCAAGTCACCAGCATGGGCAGAACCGTTTCGGAAGATCCTTATTTTTTTGCCGCCCCTGCCGCCGCGGCAAAAGCTGTGCTCACCCTTTTCAAAGATAAGAAGGAGGAAAGATAATGTTAAAAGAAACAACCCTTTCAACTAAGACCGTTTTTACCGGCAAAATATTTAAAGTAATAACCAAGGAGGTTCTATTGCCCGATGGAACCAGAGGAGCCAGGGAGATGGTTAAGCACTCCGGAGCAGTGGCTGTGGTTCCGGTAGAAGGCGAGCAGCTATATCTTGTCCGTCAGTTCAGAACTCCCATAGAAAAAGAACTTCTGGAAATACCGGCCGGCAGGCTGGAAGCCGGCGAATCACCCCGGGAATGTGCTATCCGGGAACTTGCGGAGGAAATAGGAAAAAGACCACATAAACTAATAAAACTAGCGAATTATTATAGTTCTCCCGGCTATTCCGACGAAATGATATATCTTTTTGCCGCTTACGAACTGGAAGATGTGGAAAGGCCGGATATTGACGAGAAGGAGTTTCTGAATATTGAAAAAAGGGACTTTGGCCAGATTAAAGCGCTGGCAGCAAGGGGGGAGATTATGGACAGCAACAGTCTTTTGGGGATTTTTATGGTTCTTAATAATTCTTTCATGACATATAACACTAATAACGAAAAATAAGGAGCAAATTAAGGGGGTCCCCCGGTGCGGAAGTTTGCGCAATCTTTGCAGGCCTATTTCAAGGAAAACAAGCTACTCTATGTTTTTATGGGTATCTTATTTTTAACGGGAATAGCTGCCGGGTTTATTGTTGTAAACTTGCTGAATGAGGGACAAACCCTGGAGCTGAAAGAATATATAGAAGATTTTCTCTTTGGGATTGGGCAGGATGTAGGGGCAGACCAGCATGTACTGTTAAATGATACCATCAGACAAAACATGCAGGTATTATTGCTTTTTTGGTTTTTCGGCATCACGATGTTCGGCGTCCCTTTTATTGCCGCATTAACTTCTTTAAAAGGCTTTACCCTTGGCTTTACAATCAGCTTTTTGTTTTCTGAGTACTCATTAGGTGGGTTGGTTTTTGCTCTGGTTGCAGTGGCGCCTCAAAACATTATCTTGATTCCCTCCTTTCTTTCGGCAGCCGTAATATCGATGTCCTTTTCCTTGTTAATCTTGAAAAGCAGGCTTAAAAAAAAGAAGATTCAATATTGGCAAAACCTTTTTAATTATACGGCTTTATTTTTTATGATTGCCCTTTTAATCGTGGCAGGAAGCTTGGTTGAAGCTTTAATAACGCCGGTATTTATCAGGTTGTCCCTGGGGATTATTTGAAGGGGGAAGAAGCTATGAGGTTTATTTGCGTTATGGGGGAAGGGAAACGTCCTCGTGCCCTGAAAGCGGTTATCCCCTTATTTATGTTTGCGGCCTCATGCCCCTATCTTGCCTATAAGTTGACGATATTACTAACACGGGGCGGGTCTGTTCCGGCTGCGGCAGGAACACGGGCTGCGGCAGGCTTTTCCTTTTTTGTGCAGATATATTCTTTTTTTAAATCCGGATTTTAGGGAAAAATAAAAAGGATTTCTTTTCCTGATGTTGAAATACTAATCTTATCGCTTTGTTAAAGGGGCTTCCCGATGGAACAAAAAATGATGGAACAAAAAATCAAAGAGTTTATCTATTATTTAGCCGTTGAGAAGGGACTGGCAAAAAATACCCTTGAATCCTACGGAAGAGATTTAAAAGGGTTTTTATCATTCTTAAAGCAAAACAGTATGACTGAATTCCAAAGCATTAAACGTACCCATATAGCAGCTTACCTGGCAGGATTACATACCAAGGGCCTTTCCATAGCTACAATATCCCGGAATCTGGCCTCCATCCGTTCTTTTTTTAATTATTTAAGCCAGGAGAAAGAAATTACTGATAACCCTGC
>CAZYHL010000166.1:0-4496 GCA_964646795.1 uncultured Syntrophomonadaceae bacterium | reverse complement strand
TCGACACCCTGATTAAGAGTCAGGTGCTCTGCCAACTGAGCTAATGGCTCCTTCCCGGTTTTTTATGTTACTATATTAACTTAATTTTGTCAAACACCTTTCATTTCAAAATATGTCCCGCATTCTTTTTAAACATGTCCCACATTATTTTCAAACATGTCCCGCAACACTTTGGTCTGTTCTCGCGCAGGGCCGACGGAGACCAGGGCACAAGGGGCACACGCCAAATCTTCCAAGGCTTTAATGTAATTTTTGGCGGCGGCAGGAAAATCGTCATAATTATCAATAAGAGAAATGTCTTCTTCCCAGCCCGGCATTTTCTCTAACCGCGGCCGGCACCAACCCAATTCTTCAAGATTCGCGGGAAAGTGTTCAATAACTTTTCCGTCTTTTAAATAGCCTGTGCTTATCCTTATGGGGTCAATCCCCGTCAAAACATCCAAAAGTGTGACAGCCAGGTATTTCAAGCTGTTAATCCGGCCGGCATGCTTGAGCACCATCCCGTCCAACCAGCCTATCCGGCGGGGACGTCCTGTGGTTGTACCGTATTCTCCGCCTTTTTCCCTGATGTAATCTCCGATAGGACCATGGATTTCCGTGGGGAAAGGGCCGCCGCCAACCCTGGTGTTATAAGCTTTGACAACACCGATCGTATCCGTGAGAAAAGACGGGCCCAACCCGCTGCCGCTTGCCGCTCCCCCCGCCGTAGGATTTGAAGAAGTAACATAAGGGTATGTGCCTTGATCAAGATCCAGCATTGTCCCCTGGGCTCCTTCCAGCAATATGATTTGGCCTTTTTCCCTGGCCTTGTGAATTAAAAGGGTGGTATCTTCGATTAAAGGAGCAATATAAGGCATATAGAGGCTGTATTCCGCCATAATCTCTTCTGCTGTAAAGGGCTTGCCTTCATAGACTTTGGTAATAATTTCATTTTTAAGCTTCAAGGCTGAGGTCAATTTTTCATGGAAGACAGCTTCCTTCAGCAAATCTCCCGCTCTGATGCCTACACGCGCCACTTTATCCATGTAGGCGGGGCCTATCCCTTTCAATGTGGTGCCGATTTGGTCCGACCCCCGCCATTTTTCTTCCAGCTCATCCAGCTTCTTGTGGTAAGGCATAATTATATGCGCCCGCTTGCTTAGCTTTAACCCTTCCAGGGATATGCCTCTGGCCAAAAGCTCTTTTATTTCTCCAACAAGGGTTACAGGATCCACGACAACACCGTTGCCAATTAAGCAAAGCTTCCCGGGATAAAGAATGCCCGAAGGGATTAAATGAAACTTATATTTTTCCCGGCCGACGGTAATAGTATGGCCGGCGTTGGGGCCGCCTTGATAACGGACAACTACCTGGGCTTTTTCAGCCAGGAAATCGGTTATTTTCCCCTTCCCTTCATCTCCCCACTGAGTGCCCACCAAAACAAATGCCATATGGTCATTCTCCTTTGCCTTACTATTCTGTTTCCTGCCTTCGGGCTACTTGGCGGGCGGCAATAATGCCCGCTGCAGACGCCTGGGCCAGCCCCCTGGTTATACCGGCCCCGTCTCCGACGGCAAAAAGGTTTTTAGCTTCGGTTTCCAATTCCTTAGATAAGCTTAAACGAAAGGAATAAAACTTAACTTCCACACCGTAAAGGAGCGTATGCCGGGAATTGATGCCGGGAATTATTTTGTCCAAGGCCTCCAGCATCTCCAGGATAGATTTGAGATACCTATAGGGCAGAACTAAACTCAAATCGCCCGGTGTTGCATTGAGCAAGGAAGGCCGTACCAGTCCCCGCCTTATCCTCTCTGCGGTAGAACGCCTGCCCGCCAGTAAATCGCCTAAGCGTTGCACCAGGACTCCGCCTCCCAGCATATTGGCCAGACTGGCTATATACTTTCCGTAAGTTATGGGTTCCTTAAAAGGCTCGGTAAAAGTTTTACTTACCAGGAGAGCAAAGTTGGTGTTTTCGCTTTTTTTCTCAGCATAACTATGGCCGTTTACCGTTATTAGGCCGCTGTTGTTTTCGATTACGACTTCACCGTGGGGATTCATGCAGAATGTGCGGACACGGTCGTCAAAAGAAGGCGCATAGTAGATAAGCTTAGACTCATAGATTTTAGCTGTTATTTCTTCTAAAATATCGGCAGGCACTTCTACTCTCACGCCGATATCAACAGGGTTGTTGACCATATTCAGGCCAAGCCGTACGGCCTCCCGGTAAAACCAGGCGGAACCTTCTCTGCCCGGGCCGCAGATTACATAATCTGCCGGGTAAACCTCCCCCCCGGCCTTGACACCTGTAACCCGGCCTTTTTCCGTCAGGATTTCTTCCACAGGCGTTGAGGTTTTTATGGTAATTTTGTTTTCCAGGTATGAACACATTCGGCTTAAGATTTCACGGCACCTATCGGTTCCCAAGTGGCGGATTAGCGCCGGGATAAGCTTTAAGTCCGCTGTTGCCGCTCTTCTTTGTATTTTTTTAACAGCCTGTTCATCCTGACCGTACAAGGTGGCAGCAGCCCCAAATGACAGGTAAATTTCATCAACGTATTTAATCAGGGAAGCAAGCTCTTCCCGGGAGAGGTATTCATCTAAAAAACCGCCGAAATCAGGCGTGAGCGTAAGCTTGCCGTCGCTGAAAGCACCGGCGCCGCCCCACCCGCAAACGATTGAGCAGGGTGAACAATGCTTGCATTGCCCAAAATCATTTTTTAACGGACATCTTCTTTTTTCGATATCGAGGCCTTTCTCAAACATAATTACGTTTTTCTTGCCCCGGCGGCTTAGTTCCAAAGCGGAGAAAATACCGGCAGGTCCGCCGCCTATGATGACAGTATTAGTATCAGCCATCATCTTTCACCTCTTTTAAATAAAAATACTCAAACGGAAGCATAACAATCCATTTGAGTATCTCCTTTGACCACTCCCAATGCTTTTTCTCTGTCATATTACCAGAAAGTGTCTGCTGTTGTCAACAGTTAGCTTCTACCGGATTCTCCTTCTTCCAGCCGTTCTTTGGCAACTGAAATAAACTTATTGAACTTATCCGCAAAAAAGAGCTCAATTTTTCCTATTGGGCCATTCCGCTGCTTGGCAATGATAACTTCCGTAATGCCTCTGTTCTCCGAATCTTTGTTATAGTAATCATCGCGGTAAATAAAAGCAACGATATCCGCATTGGCCTCAATGCCTCCCGATTCCATCAAATCGCTTAAAACCGGCCTTTTCTCCTGGCGGCGTTCCACCTCCCTGCTTAACTGGGAAAGGGCGATTACCGGCACCGACAGCTCTTTGGCCAGCCCTTTTAGTCCCCTGGAAATAGCGGATATTTCCTGGTTGCGGTTTTCGGCCCTTTCACTGCCGCGCATTAGCTGCAAATAATCAACAAATACGGCCGCCAGCCCTTGTTCCGCCTTCAGCCGGCGGCATTTGGCCCGCATTTCTAAAACGGATAGGGAGGCAGAATCATCAATAAATATGGGGGCTTCTCCCAGGAGCCCGACAGCCTGGGTAATTTTTTCCCAGTCTTCATCTTTTAAGTAACCCCTGCGCAACCGATGAGCATCAATTTGGGCTTGGGCACAAAGCATCCGCTGTACAAGCTGTTCCCTGGACATTTCCAGACTAAAAAGAGCTATTGGTTTTTTATCCCTTATGCCAATATTTTGAGCCATGTTCAAAGCCAGGGTTGTTTTGCCCATACTGGGACGGGCAGCTATTATGATCAAGTCGGAGGACTGCAGCCCGGACGTCAAGTTATCAAAATCCGGGAAACCGGTGGCTAACCCCGTTATACCGCCCTTGTTTTCGTAAAGGTATGCAATGTGGTCAAAAGCGTCCATCAACACTTCCTTCAAAGGTGCAAAGCTATCCCCGCCGCTGCGGTTTGAAACCTGAAATATCGCCTGCTCCGCCTCATCGAGAATTTCCTCAATATTGTCACCTGCCTCAAAACTCCGGGCGACAATCCGTGTTGCGGCATTAATCAGCTGGCGCAAAACAGCCTTCTGTCTTACTATTCTTGCATAATACTCGACGTTTGCTGCGGTGGGAACCATGTTGGCCAGCATTGTCAGATAAGTAATCCCGCCTGTTTCTTCCAACGCATTCTGCTGCCGCAGAACTTCAACCAAGGTAATAACATCCACCGGCTCTCCCTTTTCTATCAGGAAAAGCATGGCTTTAAACAGCTTACGATGGCTTTCTTTATAAAAATCTTCTATTCTTAAAATTTCTGCGACTGAGTTGACCGCTTCCCTTGTTAAGAGGATAGACCCCAATACGGATTGTTCGGCTTCAATGTTTTGGGGGGGGACTCTGTCGGGTAAATCTACCATGCTCATCACCACCTGCTGGATTCGCTTAGATAACGTTAAAAAGCGAGGCGAAAAACCTCTTCCAGATCTTCAACCGGCAAAATTTCACAGTCTTCAACCAACCGGGGGATATCATCCTTATTTTCGGCCGGCACAATTACTCTTTTCAGCCCGGCGGCACGGGCGCCGTATATT
>CAZYHL010000165.1:0-4505 GCA_964646795.1 uncultured Syntrophomonadaceae bacterium | reverse complement strand
CAGCAGGAGCAGCGGGACAAGGAAAGGGGCCAAATCTGTGTTTTCGACATGTTCAAAGCCGGGACAGAAATAGAGTTAACCCGGCCGGCCGATGAACTGCCGCCCTTAAAGGAGATGCCGGTCAAGGAAAAACTGCTGCTGGAGAAAGAAGTCCTCGGCCTTTATATATCCGGGCATCCCCTGGAACAGTACGGCGACACCTTTAAACATATGCCTCATCTGCTTACCGTCAGAGAACTGGGCGAAATGAGGGAGAATGCTGAAGTTACCGTTGCCGGCATGATAAGTTCGATAAAAGCCATCATTACCAAGAAAGGTAAACCCATGGCCTTTATCACCATTGAAGACCTGACAGGTTCCCTGGAAGCGGTAGTGTTTCCCGAGTTGTACGAGAAATACCGTTCCCAGATAACGGAAGACGGGGTTGTCCTGGTCAAGGGCACCCTCAGTTCCCGGGAAGAGGAAGACAAAAAGGTTATTTGCCGCAGTATTATTCCGCTGCCGCGGGAACCGAAGCAGCTATTTCTGAAAATATGCAAAGGCCACGATGTGAATAAGCTCCTGGCCTTGAAAGAAATCCTGGCGGGAACGGGAGGCAGTATTCCGGTCTATCTGTATTTTGCAGAGAAGGCAAAAATCATGCTGACGGAAGAAAAATACTGGGTGGCTGAAGACGAAAGCCTTTTAGCCCGTTTGCGGGGGCTTTTGGGAGACGGCAACGTCAGTTTAAAAAGAGCGGCGGGAATTAGTGTTTAATCTTGTCAGGATGGGTAAATATAAATAAATAGGAATGTGAGCTGGAGGTTTTGGCGATGAGAATAGGAGTGTTGACCAGCGGCGGCGATGCCCCGGGCATGAATGCCGCCATCAGGGCAGTGGTGCGGAAAGGCATTTATCACGGTTTCGGTGTTATCGGTATCGAAAGAGGTTTTTGGGGGCTGATAAACGAGGAATACAGGGAATTAAAGATGGGTTCCGTAGCGGATATTATCCACCGGGGCGGCACAATCCTCAAGACAGCCCGGTGCGAAGAATTCAGAACGGAAGCCGGCCGCGCCAAGGCTCTGGCTTTCCTCAAAAAACTGGACCTTGCGGGTCTGGTGGTAATTGGGGGGGATGGCTCTTTTAAGGGCGCTTATTCTCTTTATGAGCAGGGCTTAAATACGGTGGGCATACCGGGAACAATCGACAACGATATTTCCGGCACTGCCAGGACCATCGGTTTTGATACCGCGGTTAACACCGTCACTGATGCCATCAACAAGGTTCGGGACACGGCTACTTCCCATGAGAGAGTATATGTGATCGAAGTGATGGGCCGGCATTCGGGAGCTATTGCCCTGATGGCGGGGCTGGCCGGGGGCGCCGAGTCAATTCTGGTGCCGGAAGTCCCCTACGATATTGAGACTGTCTGCGGCCGCCTGGACCGGGGCGTTAGAAGGGGCAAGCTGCATAGTATCATCCTGGTGGCGGAGGGTGCAGGCAGTGCCTTAGCCATAGGAGAACAAATCAAGCAAAAGACAGGGATGGACACCAGGGTTACCATCCTGGGGCATATTCAAAGGGGAGGCACTCCTACCGCCTTTGACAGGATGCTGGCCAGCCTCATGGGTTCCCGGGCCGTCGACCTTATCAGAGAAAACCGCGGCGGCGTCATGGTTACCTGGCAGGGAGGGGAGATTGCCACCTCGGATATTGCCGCCGGGCTTAAACAGCAAATCCCCTTCCCCTCTGCTATGTATGAACTTGCTCAAATACTGGCAACTTAAGGAAGTGAATTGATGCGCAAGACAAAAATAGTATGTACTATCGGCCCGGCCAGCGATAGCAGCGAAACAATCCGTGCCCTCCTTGAAGCAGGCATGGACGTGGCGCGTTTAAACATGTCCCACGGCGCCAGAGAGGAGCATCAAGAACGGATAAGGAAGCTCAGGACTATTGCCGGCGAGATGGGCAAGGTCATGGCGCTGATGCTGGATACCCGGGGGCCGGAGGTAAGGATAAAAACTTTCAAGCAAGGTTTTGTCCAGCTCAGGCAGGAGGACGCCTTTACCCTGACTACGGCGGAGGTGGAAGGGGATAACGACATTGTTGCGGTAACTTATCCCCATTTGCATGCTGAAGTGGCCGTGGGGAGCAGAATCCTGCTGGATGACGGCTTACTGGCCTTGGAAGTAACGGCGATTAAAGGCCGGAACATTATCTGCCGGGTGGTCACGGGCGGTGAACTGTCCAACCGGAAAGGCATAAATGTTCCCGGTGTGTCTCTTAACCTGCCGTCCCTTTCAGAACAGGACCTGGGGGATATCAGGTTTGGGGTGGGACTGGGTATTGATTTTGTCGCCGCATCCTTTGTCAGAAAACCCGAAGACGTTATTCGCATCAAGGAAGTACTGGAAGGATTAAAGTCTCAGGCTAAAATAATCGCCAAAATTGAAAGCCAGGAAGGCGTCAACAATATTGACAGCATCCTGGAACTGGCTGACGGTATCATGGTAGCCCGGGGCGACCTGGGGGTTGAAATCCCGGTGGAAGATGTTCCTTTGGTACAAAAACAGCTGATTGAAAAATGTAACCGGACGGGAAAGCCGGTAATTACAGCCACGCAGATGCTGGATTCCATGAGCAGAAACCCCCGGCCAACCAGAGCCGAAGCCAGCGATGTGGCCAATGCCATTTTAGACGGCACTGACGCTGTTATGCTCTCGGGCGAAACGGCGGCTGGCAAGTACCCTGTGGAATCCGTCCGCACCATGGCCAAAATTGCCGTGCGAACGGAAGAGTCGCTGAAACGTTCCTCCCTTGCCGAGTTTATGCCGGTAATGATGGAACAAAGCGTCACCGATGCCATCAGCTTTGCCACCTGTCATACGGCGGAGATACTGAAAGTGGCGGCCATAATAACATCGACGGAGGCGGGCTATACGGCCCGCATGGTATCTAAGTACCGGCCGAAAGCGCCTATTATTGCCGTCACTCCCTATGAGCGGACAGCCAACCAGTTGGCCTTAACCTGGGGCATAGTACCGCTCCCTGCACCGCCGATGAATTCCACCGATGACATGTTCGAGTCCGCCATCAATGTCTCTTTAAAGGCGGGCCATATAAAAAAAGGGGATATGGTAGCGATAACCGCCGGCATTCCTGTGGGTGTATCCGGCACTACCAACCTTTTACGGGTCCATACCGTCGGCGATATTATCCTTAAGGGTACGGGAATAGGCAGGCGTGCGGCGACAGGCAGCGTGCTCAAGGCCGGGACTGCTGAGGAAGCCGGCCGGATAGTTAATGGGCAGATTCTTGTGGCCCAAGCCACTGACAGCGAGTACCTGCCTGCTTTGGAAAAGGCCGGAGGCCTGGTGGCGGAAGAAGGCGGCCTTACATCCCACGCCGCCATTGTCGGGTTAAGCCTGGGCATACCTGTTGTTGTCGGGGCGAGGGATGCCCTGAAAATCCTGGCAGAAGGGGAGACCATAACTATTGACAGTACCAGGGGTCTTATCTACAGAGGTAAGGCAACGATTCTTTAAACAAGGATTGAGGATTATGAAGCGTGGGGAAACGAGCTTTAGGGTGAGATATCAGGAAACAGACCAGATGGGGATGGTTTATTATGCCAATTACCTGGTTTGGATGGAAGTTGGGCGGAACGAGTATTTAAGGCAGCTGGGAATGCCTTATACTAATCTGGAAAAAAATAAAATTTACCTGCCCGCTGTAAAAGTTTACTGCCAGTACAAGCTGCCGGCATTTTACGATGACCTTATCAAGGTTAGCACCGGAGTGGTTGACCTCCAGGATGTTAAAATCAGCTTTAAACATGATATCTTTCGGGAGAACGAAAATTCCCCGGAGAAGCCGGAGCTGGAATTGGTTGCCCTGGGGGAGACGGAGTACGCCTTTGTCGGCCAGGACGGCAAACCTTTGGTTTTAAAAAAACATAACCCCTTTTTCTGGCGGCGGCTCCAGGAAAGAGTGGAGGGAGAGGAAGAGAAGTAATGCTTTGGAAACTGATGCTTCTGTTCAGCCTGGGACCGGTGCTGGAGATTCTCTTATTGCTGGAAGTCGGTAAAAGAATAGGCACCTTCCCAACAATCCTGCTGATTATCCTTACCGGTACGGCAGGAGCCTTCCTGGCCCGCACCCAAGGTTTATTTATTCTCAGCCGTGTAAGAAGAGAGCTTGCTCAAGGCAATCTTCCGGGGGATGAGATTTTAAACGGTTTCAGCATCCTGCTGGGAGGAGTGATGCTGATAGCCCCGGGACTGATAACGGATAGCCTTGGTTTAGCCCTTATCCTTCCCGCAACCCGGACATTTATCAGGGAATATGTCAAGCGCAAGCTGAAATTTATGCTGGAAGAGGGCAAATTTTTTATTCGCTGGAAAGAATAGAGGAGGAGACTTTAACTTAATCCAGCGGGTTGATAATCAGGCCGCTGGCCAGCTTGGGATAGAAATAGGTGGATTTCTGGGGCATCTTTCTCCCGGCTTCCGCTTCCGTCA
>CAZYHL010000164.1:0-4538 GCA_964646795.1 uncultured Syntrophomonadaceae bacterium | reverse complement strand
AAAGGGCTCCTCTTTATTTTTCAACCAATCAACAACATCACGCCAATTAAGGGAAGGCAGAAAGTCCCCGACTTCTCTTTCTAATTCGTTCCATAATTTTTCCACCTCCCCCAAGTCCAGCATGTCCTCCAGTTTTTCCTCAGCCTTTACCTGCGGCGCCAGGCTAATCAAAATGAAGCAAAGCAAGGCAACCGATACAATTATTTTTCGTCCCAGACAAAGACACAAAGTTACCACCCGATCTTTCAGGGGAGAAAGTTTAAGATACTTTCCAGAACAAGGAGTATTATCGGTACAGCTAAAAGGAGGATAAAGACTTTACCCGCCAGTTCAATCTTAGCGGCGATCAGATTTTCATTGGCATCCTTGCAGATTTGTGAACCGAATTCCGCTATGTAGGCTATGCCAATTACCTTCAACAGCGTATCTAAAAAAGTAAAATTCATATTGCCTTTGGCGGTAATTTCCCGCATCAGGTTAAGCAGGGGGCCGAGGTAGTTTATCAGGTATATGAAAACCAGCACGCCGACGGCGGCGGCAAACAAAACGGCTATACTATCGTGGCCGTATTGCTTCAGTAAGCGTAAAATCACCACCGCTATTAAACAAAAGATGACAATTTTGATTATGTCCATAGAGTTCACCCTAATAAAAATTAAAAATGGTCTTAATATTAATAAACAATTCGCTGATTAACTGAATTACCAGCATGAGAACGATGACAACGCCAACCAGAGTCAGCATTTGCCCCTGCTCCTCTTTCCCCGCTTGTTTAAGTACAAGATTCAATACAGAAATAACGATACCAATAGTTGCTATCTTAAAAATTAAATCAAAATCCAAGCATATTCCCCCTAAAAAAACAAGATCGCTAAAGCAAAACCGCCCAGTAAACCTAAGTACCTCCACACCTTTACGTTTTTCTCCCGCTCAACACCGGCTTCATTTATCAGCTTGTTTATCTCGCTTTCAATCACGTACACCTGCCTTACCTGGCTGTCACTGTCCGGGTTCCCTTCGATGACTACGCCGAGCTGCTTAATCACAAAAATATCTTTTCCTGAAAAAGAAGTGCTTTTACGGCCATCTTCTATTACTTGCTGCCAGATTTCATTGGGAGTAAGCTCGTATTGCTCCAATTGGGCGGCTGCAGCTATAAAAAGAGAAGCGACCGGTTCTTCGACCCGGGATGCAATTTTCCGGAATGCTTCCGGGAGGGGAGTTTTAATGTATTTTATTTCGCTGCAAAGTATCTCCAACGCTACCTGCATATGCAGCAGCTCCTTATGCCTGTTTATGAAGCGCCTGCTGTAAATTTGGCCGATAAATGACGATGCTGTTATAACAATCAATGCTCCCGCTATTTTAACCGCCAGCATGTTTAATCCCCCCGCCAGATTATCTTTCCCAGGCTGTCCAGCACCATCTCCACGGTTCCCGCGCCTTTTCTGCCGGTTAAAAGAACAATCCTATTAAATACCTGGTCGGATACCAGTTTCGATAGTTCCGGCCTTTTCACAAGCTCTTTGAAACTACCGGCGTGGGCCGATGCAATAATAATAACCCCCGCATTGATGGCTTCTCTGACGGCCGCTACGTCTTTTTCCGTACCAATTTCGTCCGTTATCATCACGTCCGGCCCCATGGAGCGGATTAACATCATCATGCCTTCCGCTTTAGGGCAATTATCCAGGACATCCGTTCTGAGTCCTACATCCAGCTGCGGTATTCCCTGAAAACTGCCGGCCAATTCAGACCTTTCATCTACAACGCCGACTCTTTGAGGCGGAAAACCTTCGAGCCCGTTTCCTATCTGCCTGGCTAAGTCCCTGAGCAGGGTGGTTTTCCCGCATTTAGGCGGTGAAATTATTAAAGTGTGGTAGATTACGGCTGCTTTTTTGTCGGTCAGGATGTTTATTAAAGGTGATGCGGCGCCGATAACCTGCCGTGCCACCCTGATGTTTACCGCAGTAATGGGATTGATTCTTTTTACCTCACCCGCTTCGATTACCGCTCTTCCTGCCAGGCCTATCCTATGTCCTCCCGGAATGGAGATAAATCCTTGCTTAATTTCTGCATCAAAAGCGTAGAGGGAAGAATTGCTGACAGCTTGCATCAGTTTGGCCATATCCTCCCGCGAGCAGATATACTCTCCGTGAGCGTCACTGAGAACGGTTTCTTGGCCTTGATGATAAAACATCATCTTTTTGCCGATTCCCAGGCGGATTTCTTCTACTCGCTCCAAAACGGCTTCCGGCTGCGACAATAGCAGGTTTCTGATACAAGGAGGCAATATGCTTAAAATCTCTTTTTGGATCTAAGTCTCCTCCTTCCCTGGCAACCTCCTTAATACTGCCTTTGAATATAAATATTTAAAGCAAGTCCAAATTATGTTTAATAAACAAGGAAAATAAAAAAGCCCGGGATTTCCGGGCCTTTCACACTTTTTCCTAGATGCTTTTTCAGCTTTTTCTAATCGTTGTTTTCTTCTTCCGCTTCTTCGTCCCAGTGTTTGTCGTTTACGAAAACTACCCTTTCGCATTTAGGGCACAAAATCTCCAAGTTATCGTCTTCTTCCAGAAGGTCCTCGTCTAAATATACCACTTCTTTGCAATCGGGGCATTCGACGGTAAAATAATTATCCTCTTCCGTCTCGTCATCATCCAACTCATCTTCAAATTCTTCTTCAGCTTCCAGCTCATCGTAAAAATCATCTTCTAAGTCTGTCAAATCCTGATCAATCGCTTCCGTGTATTCAATAAGTTCTTCATAGTCCTCTTCCAGGCTGTCGACAACCTCCGAAATATTTGCCAACACATCAATGATTTTTATTAAAAGCTTGCCTTCCTTTGTTTCTTTGCTTACTTCAAGGCCGCTGGCCAGCCCCTTTAAGAACGATACTTGTGATTTCAAATCTTCCATTTTCCAATACCTCCCATATTGTTCTCGCAAATTTTTAACCAAAAAATAGTATGTGACTAAACTCTTTCAATATACTCGCCGATACGGGTATTCACTCTGACAACATCGCCTTCGCTGATAAAAAACGGTACTTGGATAACCACACCTGTTTCCAATGTCGCAGGCTTGGAACCTCCCGAGGCGGTATCTCCTTTAAAACCCGGATCGGTTTCCTTAACGGTTAATTCAACAAAGAGGGGCAGGTCAACACCAATTATTTTCTCCTTGTAATAAGTCACATCAATTTCCATATTCTCTTTTAAATATTTGATGGCATCTCCCATCTGCTCGACGGAAAGACTGGCCTGTTCATAGGTTTCAACATTCATAAAAAAGTATTCATCGCCGCTGGCGTACATATATTGCATTTTCTTTTTGTCAAGATGGGCGCGGGGCACTTTCTCACCGGCCCTGAAAGTTTTCTCGGTGACAGATCCGGTTTTTATGTTTTTCAACTTGGTTCGAACAAAGGCTGCCCCCTTTCCCGGTTTGACATGCTGGAAGTCTACCACAGTATAAGCTTCCCCTTCAATCTCAATCGTAACACCTGTGTTAAAATCATTGCTGGATATCATCTTATTCCCCCTTATTTCCCCGCAGCTATTACAACAAAATAAGTTCTTTACTGCTTTGAGTCAAGATTTCAATATTGTTCTCATGGCATACCACTACATCTTCTATTCTCACTCCCCCGAATCCTTTTATGTACAAGCCCGGCTCAACAGTAACCACCATTCCCTTGGACAGTTCCTCTTCGGAACCGGGCGCAAGACGGGGCGATTCGTGGATCTCAAGTCCTAACCCATGCCCTAACCCATGGCCGAAATATTGGAGTTGGTTTTTAGCGGCAAAATAATTTCTGACCTTCCGGTCTGCTTCTTGAGTTATAACCCCCGGCTGCAAAAATTCCGTGCCGATTTTCAAGGCCTCAGCAACAAGGGAATATAAATCTTTCTGGGCATCAGACGGCTTCCCCAGACAAACTGTCCGGGTCATGTCCGAGCAATATCCTTGATAAATACAACCGAAATCCATTGTAATCAGGTCGCCGGATTCAACTATTTTGTTTGAGGCAGTCCCGTGGGGCATCGCCCCCCTGGCTCCCGAGGCCACGATAAAATCAAATGAATTACCTGAAGCCCCTTCCCTGCGCATATAATATTCAAGTTCCAGGGCTATATCCCTTTCCCTGACGCCGGGCCGGATTACAGATAAGATATGACTGAAGGCCCTGTCGGCCAAAGCAACGGAGTCCCTGATTAACGCAATTTCCCCTTCATCTTTTATAACTCGGAGAGAACCGACCGGGTTGTCAAGAGGTATAAGCTTTACCGGCGTCAGCTTTTCCGCAAGGCTTTGGTACATTGCGTAAGTTAGATGCTCTTTTTCAAAACCAAGGGTCTCGATATTTATTTCCTTTATTACCGCGGCCAGTTTATCAAGCCAGCCTAAACCCAGTTCCCGGACGACCGTGCTTTCGTCCATTTCAGACGCGGCTTGCTCGGTATAACGGAAATCCGTAAATAAAGTACTGTCGGCAAGGGTTACCAGCAAATAACCCTGCGTACCCGTAAACC
>CAZYHL010000163.1:0-4544 GCA_964646795.1 uncultured Syntrophomonadaceae bacterium | reverse complement strand
AGTTGGCGCGGAAACTGGTAGATATGGGGGCAAAGTTTGTCGTGGGGACAGGGACGGGCATAGTCAGGGAAACGGAACAATACAAGGACAGCGTAATTTTTTACGGCTTAGGAGATTTAACCCCCAAGGGATGCTACAGTCTTTTCAAGGAAGCTTTGCTGTTGAAATTCTTTTTTTATGCTGATACCGCCCCCGAAGTTATGGCCTTTCCTTTGGTTCTAAGAAAAGGAGAATGGGCAGTTTTAAACAGGCTGAACTGGACTGAGCAGCTGGCGTCTTATAAAATATTTCAGCGCCTGGCCGGGCAAAAAACCTGGAAAGACAAAAAAGGTTATTTTATTCTGGAACCGGGCGAAATAAAGTTGTAAATCAGGAGGGAGACTACTTGCTGCTGGAGGGTATTACCATAGGGACAATATTCTTTGGGTTGTCCCTGGGCTTAGCAGAAAAACATTTTTTAAACCATAACTCAGCCGGGCTTAAAAACAGGATAATTGTGAACGGCACCCGAGGCAAATCAACCATAACCCGTTTGCTGATCGCCGCCTTCCTGGAAGCAGGCATTAAGACGGTAGGGAAAACAACCGGAAGCGAAGCCAGAATTATCAGTTTCCGGCAAAAGGCGGGCAAGCTGGAATGGTTGGAACAAGAAATGCTCCGCCCGCCGGAAGGGCCAAACATTAAGGAAGCCCGTCTCCTTGTCCGGCTGGCCGGAGAAATGAAGGCGGAAGCCCTGATAACGGAATGCCTGGCAGTGGAGCCTGGCTTGCAGGAGGTTTTTGCCAGGCAATATATAGGGGCAAACGTTACCGTGATTACTAATGTTCTAAGGGACCACATGGAGGTTTTAGGACCCGGCCTCGAGGATGCGGCAGAGGCCTTCGCCGCCACTATTCCCAGGAAGGGATTGGTCGTAACTCTCCCAGGTCCTTTTACGGATTTCTTCCGGGAAACGGCTGAAAAAAAAAGCTCCCGTCTGGAGATTGCTCAAAGGGAAGAATTGCCCGCCGGGTTTAGCAATCAATTTAACTATACTGTTTTTCCGGATGCTCTGACTGTTGCCTTAAAAACAGCATTATGCCTGGGCATTAAAAAAGATGTAGCCCTCAGGGGAATGTTGAAAACTCCGGCTGACCCGGGCACACTAGCCCTTATGAAGCTGGTAAGGGAAGGGGAAGAAGCCCGGGTGGAAAACCCTTTTATAAAAGCCTTCGCCGCCAATGATCCGGCTTCAGCCCTGGCAGCCTGGGATCATTATGCCGTTTCCGGACTTGATCTGAAAGGCGGCGTCATCATTATGAACTGCCGCAAGGACAGAGTGGAAAGGACAAAGGATTTTGCCAGGCTTGTCCTGCCTCGCCTAGAAGGAGAGTTTCTTGTCCTTACAGGCACAGGCGGAAAATCCTTCTTTAAAAACAAAAAGGCCCTTCCTTTTAAGGAAATCATTGATCTGGAGAATATGCCGGGAACAGTGGTGCTGTCCAAGCTTAAACAATTAGCCGGAAAAGGCAGGGTCTTTCTGGGGCTTGGTAATTATTACGGCCCCGCCAGGGAACTTTGTCTCGCTTTGGAAAATGAACAGGAAGGGTGGAATCTTTTTTGCCGGCAGGAGAACTAACGGTAGCGCTGGTAGTGGGTATAACCTTAAGTATAGTTTTTGCCGACTTAGTAGGGATCGTACCTGCCGGTATTATTGTACCTTCGTTTATTGCCCTTGTCTTCGACCAGCCCTTTCTGCTAACAGAAGTACTGCTGGTGGCTTTGCTTGCTTATTATCTGGTCAATTTTCTCGGGCGCTTCATCATTTTATACGGACGCCGCAAGTTTGGGGCTATGGTTTTAGCGGCTTTATTGATCAAGCTCATTCTCTGGCGGGTCTGTCCCGTTATTTCACCCGAAATTATGCCGGTTAACGGGATCGGCTTGGTTATTCCCGGCCTGATTGCCAACAGTATAGACCGCCAGGGGATTCTGCCGGCAGTTTTAAGCATGCTCTTTATCGGCGGGCTTACCTATCTGGCCTTGCTCTTATATTTAACTTTAAACTAATATGTACCTTATATGTACCTTATGTACCATTTTTTCGGGAGGAAGAGCCTTGAGACTCTTGCGCAAGTTATTCTTGTTCTGTTTCTTTTTTGTTTTTCTTCTTGCCGCAGCCGCTTTAAGCTGGTTGTATCTCGGCGACGGCTCAAATAATCTTGGCTTGAACGGGAAAATGCCGGAGACCAGATATGTCCTCCTGGGGAATATAGAAAGAAATACCGCCGCCATTAACCGCTGGCTTAAAAGCGGTGCCTTCCGGTCTGTCTCCCGGCTTCTAGAGTCCCAGGAAGCCACTCTGGTAATTGCCCATTATCAAAACCCCTATCCTTCGGAAAAGGAAAAGAAACTGCTTGCCCAGTGCGGCCTGGATTTAGTCACCCTACCCTTCTTAAGCAATGAGGAACTGGAATTCATGGAGAAAGCTTCTGGCACACAGGATAATTTATCCCTCTTATATCCCGGAGGAGAAAAAGCCTTAGGCACTACTCTTTTGCATTTAAGCCCGACAGCCGGCAATGAAGCCTTTGCCGCCCTTTCAGGCGGGGATAGCAACGATGTCCTGATTGTCAAGGTAAGCCCTGCACCCGGGGATGAAACCGGGGACAGTCCGCCCTTTCTACCCCAGGCTCGCCTGGCTGCGGCGAAAGGAGCCAGAATAATTATAGGCGATCACGGGGAAGGCTTGGGCTCTCTGGAAATATGGCAAGAATCCTTGTTGGTTCCCGGCCTGGGTTCTTTTCTGGGAGAATTAAACGGCGAAGGCTCCCTGCTGTTAATCGTTGAACTTTATGAAGAAGGTTTAAGAGTCGAGGCATATCCCCTTGCCGTCACCCAAAAGGGAGCCGTCCTTTTAAATATGCCCTGGCATTATTTCCAAGCTCAAGAAATACTCAAAGAAAACCTTCCTCCTTGCTTTATACGAGAGCCTTTCCGTGGTGTATATGTTTCTCCTAACCTGATCAAGGAGGAGGAACCAAGCCCGGAGAAAAAGGAAGAGGACGAGACAAGGGGAGAAGCGGAGAAAAAAGAAGGGGCTTTCGGAGTTGCGGCCGCCCACCCCCTGGCTGTGGAGGCAGGGATGAAAATTCTCAGAGAAGGGGGAAATGCGGTGGATGCCGCCATCGCCACTGCTTACGCTCTAGGAGTGGTGGAACCGCAAGGGTCCGGTCTGGGCGGCGGCGGTATCATGTTAATTCACCTGGCGGCAGAGAACCGGCAGGTAGTCATCGATTACCGGGAAACCGCCCCTTATAACATAAGTGAAAATGAAATCGAAAAAATAATGAGCTGGCCAAGTACCGGAATTCCCGGTTTTGTTAAGGGATTGGAGCTGGCTGCTGTTGAATATGGCTCATTGCCTTACGCCAAATTGATAGAGCCGGCTTTAACCCTGGCCCAAGACGGATTTCCCATGTCTCCCAATCTCCGCCGGAGGATCAACAGCAATAGCGGCAAACTGGCCCGAGGTTCGACAGCCATGCAAGATTTTTTCCGGCAAGGCTGGCCCGCTCCGGTGGGAGAAATCATTACTCAACCAGCTCTAGCAAAAACTTTGAACAGCATTATGCAGGAAGGCAGCTCCGTTTTTTATGAAGGGTATATCGCCGACAGTATCCTGGCTGTTTTGGCTAAACAGGGAATGAATATCTCCGAACACGACCTTAAGGCTTACGAGCCTGTCGTCCAGGAAGCCATATCTGCCGGCTACCGCAGTTACGATGTTGTAACCGTGCCGCCCCCGGCAGGAGGTTTTGCCCTGCTGCAGCAGCTATTGATCTTAAACCACTTTTCTTTAGCAAGCAGTGACGATCCGGAACCGGAGATTTACAGGCTTTTGGTACAGGTGCTAAAGGCGGCATACAGCGACAGGCGAAGTTATGTGGGCGACCCCCGCTTTGTCCATGTCCCGCTGGACGACCTTTTGGCTGAAGATTACATCCTGGAAAAAGTAAACCAAATTAATAACGGGGAAGTTCCTTTGGAAATATTTACGGATCCTTGCCGTCCCTCGGACAATACCACTCACCTGGTGGTAAGGGACACTGAGGGCAACTGGGTTTCGATGACCAACACCATTAGTTACCTTTTCGGTTACGGCCTGCAAGCAGAGGGTTTTTTCCTCAATACCCAGTTAAACAACTTCAGCACCGACCCTAAGTCTCCTAACTACTATCAACCTGGGAAAAGGCCCTTTAGTCATATAAGCCCCACGCTTGTTATTAAAGACGGCCGCCCCTTCCTGGGCCTGGGGACACCCGGCGGGCGGCGTATTCCTGCTTTCCTGGCGCAGGTTCTCGTCCGTCATATTGATTATGGTTGGGATATCAAAACAGCTGCTACTGCGCCTCGTTTCTGGTCGGAAGGAAAAGAAATCCTCGTCGAAACGGGTTTTTCCAAGGAAGTGCTTGATGCTTTTCGCAAACAAGGATTATTTGTGACCACGCAAAAACCGAATCTTACTTTTGGCAGGTTCTCCGCTCTTTACCTGGATGAGGAAG
>CAZYHL010000162.1:0-4657 GCA_964646795.1 uncultured Syntrophomonadaceae bacterium | reverse complement strand
AATTGAGGAAGGAACAATAAAAATGTGGTATGCATCAGGGCATCTTGGGGTATCAAGAATAAAAGCAGCATGGTCCGATGATGGATTATCGTGGAATGACTATGATGAAGAAAATCCGGTATTAGCTTTAGGCGAATTAGTAGAATGGGACAACTCATGGCAGGACACTCCAGAAATACTTAAGGTAGATGACACATATTATTTATTTTATTATGGAGATTCTACAACTAGAGAACTTATAGACATTGGAACTTATGATTCCGTTACTTGTGCTATTGGACTTGCAACCTCAATAGATGGAGAAAGTTGGATAAAATCAGTGCATAATCCTATTTTCACAAAAGGTGATAGTGTAGATTTTGATGGAAGGTGGATAGAGTCTCCAAGTGTGATTTATGATGAAGAAAAATCGCAATTCTTAATGTGGTACAGTGCAATGCCATGGAGTTTGATTAACAAAACCGGTTATGCAACATCAAATAACTCCACAGATTGGGACAAATTTATAAACAACCCTGTAATGGTTGGAGGTCCGGATTTCTACGATAATGTTGGCGTATATGTACCATGTGTTTTAAAAACAGAAAATATTTTTGAAATGTGGTATTCGGCAATGCCGCCAGTAGAAAACATTTGGGATTCAATAAAAATTGCCTATGCTGTTTCACTCGATGGTGTTAATTGGATAAAATATCCCGGCAATCCTGTTTATGACAGATTCTTTCCGCCTGTTAATCCTGATAGTGACGGAACCTCAGCATGGGCACCTGAAGTTTTATATATTGCCGACTCCAATAAATATTTAATGTATTACGATGGTTCTAATGGAATAAATCTAGCTATTGCTGAAAGAGATGTCTTATTCTCCGAAAATTGTGACATTTCAATATCCGAAAACTTGATTATTAATTATGGAGAACAAACTCAATTACTGGCTAGTGGTGGAAGCTTGTATCAATGGATTCCTGATACAGGACTTGATAATGCTTTTATTTCAAATCCTATAGCATCACCCGAAGAAACAACAACATATACTGTTTTAATTGTCAGCGAAACTTGTATTACAAAAGAGGAAGTAACAGTAACGGTTTTCGACAATTCACAAATAACTGACAACTTTGTTGACTTTCAACTGAAAATCTTTCCTAATCCTGCAAATGCAAACTCAGAAATATTTGCAAATTACAATTTCCGAAATGCAAATATAACTATAAGCAATGTTTTAGGTCAAGTAGTTTACGCTGGAACAATTGTTAACAACAATAAAATACTTGATTGTATCAATATCTCAACCGGAATTTTCAACATTCAAATTATAGAAAATAATAATGTATATAACTCAAAACTCATAGTTAAATGATATCTAGAATAACAGTCTTATTTGCAACAACATTTATATTTTGCTTTTTATCAGTTATCGTTTCAGGAACTAATTATTATGTATCTAATAGCGGTAATGACTCCAACGATGGTACTTCTGTTGACTTACCGTGGTCAAGCATTGAAAAAGTAAACTCATTTAATCTACAACCCGGTGACTCAGTTTTTTTTCAATCCGACAATGTTTGGAGAGGAAATCTAAAAGCAAAAAGTGGCAACTCCGAAGCAATTATTTATTACGGCGCATACGGGAATGGAAATAAACCGATAATTATGGGTTCAATAGATTTAAGTTATGAATACTTTTGGCAAAACTCGCAAATAAATATCTGGACAACACCTGCTCATGATACTCAAGAGGCAGAATTACTTTCAAATAATTCATTCGATACAGACGCTTCAAGCTGGATATTTCATACACAAGATGATGCATCAGCATCTGGGAAGCAGAACGACAGAAGAATATTACTCAGCACCAGCATGTTTTCACATTTCATGTATTTCATCCGGAGCAAATCCATGGGAAATACAATTTGCAAATCAGAATCTGGCTATCGAAGAAGGAAAAACCTATAGATTATCATTTTTTGCCAAGTCTAATTGCACATTTTCATTAAACTCAGTATTACTTATGCAGTCCGCAGCTCCGTATCAAATATACTTTGACGGAAACAGTGGCACAGTAAACATTGACACCGAATGGAGAGGCTACCATTTTTATTTCACTTCAAACATTAGTGCTAACGACGCAATGATAAACTATCTCTTTGGTGGAATTTTACCCGACAATTCGGAGATATATCTTGATGATATAAGTCTAAAAGAAGTTATTTTAAACACTCCGATAACAACAGATATCGGTAATTTAATATTTAATGATGCCGATGATTTTGGAGTAAAGAAGTGGAATCAGGAAGAACTTGAATTACAGGGAGACTTTTGGTATGACCCCGAAAATCTTCAGATATATTTATTAAGCGAAACAAATCCTGCTTTGTTTTATGATAATATAGAAGCTGCTGTAACAAAAAACCTTATAGATTATGAAGGAGTCTCAAATACTGTTTTTGAGAATATAGAAATCAAATATGGATCTGCTCATGGTTTTGGGGGAGGAAACACCAGTAATATTACTATCAAAAATTGTGATATATCGTACATCGGTGGTGGAGCAATTTATATTTCAGGTTACGGAAATATCCGCTATGGAAATGGAATTGAGTTTTGGGAAAATGCAGACAATAATCTGGTTGAAGCTTGCAGAATACATCAAATTTATGACGCTGCTATAACAAATCAAAATGCCGGAAATATTGCAATCCAAAACAATATTATCTACCGAAATAATTTAATTTCTAATTCTGAATGGTCCTTCGAGCATTGGAATCGTCCAATGGAATCTGTGAGTTCAAATATTTATTTCCTTAATAATACCTGTCTATACGCTGGTGATACTTGGGCAAAAAATCAAAGAGATTTTGATCCGACTATAAGAGGCTCTCATCTTACTTTTTTTCAAACGGAAGCCCAAACCTCAAATTTTCAAATAATGAATAATATTTTTTATGAATCAGAATCAACAATACTTTATTGTCTGCGAGCAGAAGATTTAAACTTGTTTAATTTTGGACATAATTGCTGGTATCAAACACATACAGATACATTAGTGAAAATCTACTATGATGAAAACATTCCACCATATACAAATGTGGTTTACAATACAAATCAATTTGAAGTTTACCAAAATAATTACAGCACTGAAGAAAACTCAATTTTAGAGAATCCTGTTTTTGTTAATGAAATAGAAAATGATTATAATCTTAATTATTATAGTTCGTGTATTGATGCAGGATTAAACGGAGTCCCTACCTTACCAGTTGGAGAAATCGATTTCATTGGGAATAATAGGATAATGCCAGGATATGGTATGCCCCCTGCTATTATTGATATTGGTTGCTTCGAATTTGATTTTTATTCTACTAAAATCTCTGAATCCAATTCTTCAGATGTTCAAATCAGACCAAACCCCACCAAAGATTATATTTATATCAGCTCAAATCAAACAATTGAAAATATAAAAATCTACGACATTTTTGGAAAAACACACTATCAGGACAACACAAAACATTCAAACATTGTACTAAATATTAGTAATTTTAATCCAGGGATTTATCTAATATCAATAAAATGCAGTGACTATAATGTTACTAATAAAATAATCAAGTACTAATACTAGAAAAGATTTTTGTTTTGTAAAAATCAAAACCTGTTAACAAACAACTTTTTCAAAATAAAAATTAGGGAAGTAAATAAATATATTTTTACTTTTACAAATCAAAATTTTAAAACACACATTATGAAAAGACTTAGTATTTATTTTTTATTAATCGGCTTATTTATTTCAACAAGTACGGCTATATATAGTCAAGAAAAAGAAAAGCCCTTTGGAATCACATTTTATGGCTATGTAAAAAATGATTTCTTTTACGACAGTCGTCAAACTGTTGATGCACGTGAAGGACATTTACTTATGTGGCCCAAAGCTCCCTCTTTTGATAATAAAGGGGTGGATATAAATGCTCATGGAAGTTTTAATTTTCTTGCAATACAAACTCGCTTAGGTGGAAAAATCACTGGCCCTGATGTTTTAGGCGCTAAATCATCGGGACAGTTCGAAGGAGAGTTTTTCGGACATACTGATGCCGATATAAATGGGTTTAGACTTCGACATGCAATTATAAAACTGAACTGGGCAAAATCCGAAATCATGACAGGACAATTCTGGCATCCAATGTTTACTCTTGAATGTTTCCCCGGTACCGTTTCATTTAATACTGGATTAGGATTTGCACCATTTTCAAGAAATCCTCAAATAAAATACACCTACACTGCAGGAAAGCTAAAATTTATGTTAGCGGCATACGGAGAAAGAGATTTCTCATCAAGAAATATTCTGGGTGTTCCAAGTTCTTCATATTTAAGGAATTCAGGCACTCCGGGAATTAACTTTCATCTTGATTATGGAAATGCTAACAAAGAAAAAGAATCTGCATTAAATACCGGTTTTGTTGCGAATTATATTTCGATACAACCCGAATTGATTACAGCATTCGGATATCAAACCGACCAACTCGTTCATGCATTAGCAGGATTAGTATATATAAATGCTAAATTTAAACCAGTTAATATTAAATTTGCCTGTGTTTATGCAGAGAATGGTTCGGGAATTACGATACCGGGTGGATACGCAGTTTTAGATAAAGTAGACCCAACTACA
>CAZYHL010000161.1:0-4659 GCA_964646795.1 uncultured Syntrophomonadaceae bacterium | reverse complement strand
GACACAGCGGTATAAATTACCCCGCAGGTAAGCGCCCACCTTGGTATCGATTATTGCCAGCATGTTGGTTGCTTCTCCCCGCAGGTTGTCAGGTAACAGCCTGATAATACCGGTTTTTATCTTATCAACGTCCCTTAAAAGGTAGAAGACCAGGAATAATACCATGACAATGTAAAAAAGGTTGTTGAAGACAACCCGGGTAAAATTAACTGTCTCCTCAAGAAGCTGCTGCAGGTAGAGAGGCAGTTCCTGTAAAAAGGTTTGGATGCTTTCGGCCAGGTTATAGGCTATAACGAGGTCGCTGAGGTTTTCAATCAAGGGCAGCAGGCCAAAATCGTAGTCGGCTCTCAGGAATCTGATTAAATCCCTTAATTCCTGGGTTATAGTAGGAACGACCAGGTACAAAAACAAAATTATTGTAAAAAGAAGAGAAAGATAAACCAGCAATACGGCAATAAAAGAAGGAACCTTATGTTTTTCCAGGTAGGCTTTAAGTGGCAAAATACTATAGACAATGAGCAGGGATATGGCTACCAGGGTAAAGATCCAGAGGATTTTATTAAAAAACCAGATGACAAAAATAAAAGCAAAGAGGACAAAAACCAGTTTCAAGGCGAGGTTCCAGTTTTTATCGATGGTAATCACTCCTCAAACAGCGGTGATATGATTATTATACATGATTTTAGCAATTATTGTACAAAAACCTGCAATTTCAGCGTCCTTTTTTTAAGCCTAAGGTAATAGATATTTAACATACCATGCAAGACATGCAACAAAGGTAAAGGAGGTCTTATGCCGGTGATGATGCTGACAGTCGGGGCGGTTATCGTCAACCTGCTCCTGGTCTTGGGGCTGCTTCTGCTTCCTCCCGTAGGAATAGCGGCAGCGGAAAATATTTTTGCCTTAACCTGGGTGACTTTCGGAGTAGTGGTTAATCTTGCCTTTATGCGCGGCGCAGGAATCTTCAGGCGCCAGAGTAAAAAAAAGGCGGCAAGGAAAAGGCTGAGGCAGTATTAACCGGTTATTCCTCCAGCTTTTCGGTAAGAAGCACGGCATCCAGGTAAAAGACAACAGTTTCGCTGATGACTACTGCCTTTAATTCAAGGCGGTATTCCTTTTCTGCGGCCTTGATGATTCTTCCGTTCACCAGGTTTATGACCAGGGAAGGGTTTACATTGGCAGCCTTCTCTCCCAAGAGCCCTTTAACTAGTTCGCCGACGGCCTGTTTAAGGGCCAGTTCCGAAAAAGGATTTTTCCCGTCCGTATTAATTTCCAGTTTAATATCCCTGATTACTTCCTCCTGCCTGGATTTCCACAATTCCTCCAGGCGGTAAAGCCTTTCCGTTGTTTCGAAAAGGCTTACTTTCAATGCTTCTTTTTCGTGGTACAAGGTTTCCAGTCTGCGGCTTGTCAGGTGAAAAGTAACCAGGCTTCCCGTCATAAATCCCAGCAGAAAAAAAGCGGCAAGCCGGCGTGGTTTCATCCCTTGCCCCCCCCGGCCAGGTACAGGACAAAGATGTAGCCGGCATGAGCGCCGGAAAAGGCGCTGGCTAAAAGGAGCAGCTGCTTGACAACGCTTTCCAAATGCCCGTCCAGGAAGCCCATCTCGATAGCTTTAAGAGCGGGGAAGGTGCCGCCCAGGGCGGCAACCAGGCCCCATATTTTAAGTTTATCAGCCAGGTCGGCCATAGTATTAAGAGGGGGCTGCCTGGTCAGCAAAGTAGACAGGGAGCCTAGGAGAGCCCCCCCGGTAACCATGCCGAAAGCGATAAAAAAGTTTAAAACCAGGGTGTTTAACAGCCTCAACAAGCGGGCTCCCTCCCTTTCTTTAACTATTATTTATGTGCCATCTTGATTTATTATGAAGGTATTTTCCTTGGGCAAGTCGAAATTAAAACTGCGAGCAGATACCAGGGGAGGAAAACTTTGTGCAAAATTTTGTCCATCTTCACACCCATACGGAATACAGCCTGTTGGACGGCGCCGCCAGACTTAAAGACTTAGCGGAAAAAGCCAAGGCCTTAGGCATGCCGGCCTTGGCCATTACCGATCACGGTACCATGTACGGCGTCATTGATTTCTACAAAATCTGTCAAGAAACCGGCATCAAGCCGATCATTGGCTGCGAAGTATATGTCGCACCCCGGAGCAGGTTTGACAAAGAAGCGAGAAGAGACGATTTTCAGTACCATCTGGTTCTTTTAGCCAAGAACGAAGCAGGGTACAAGAACTTGATGAAGCTGGTATCCAAGGGTTTTACCGAAGGATTTTATTATAAACCCCGGGTGGATAAGGAGCTGTTAAAGGAGTACGCCGAGGGGTTGATTGCCATGAGCGCCTGCCTGGCGGGAGAAATACCTGCCCTTTTACTCCAGGGAGATACCGAGAAGGCGGCGGCAGAGGCGATCTCCTACCGGGATATCTTCGGCAGCGGCAATTATTACCTGGAGCTCCAGGATCACGGCATTGAAGAACAAAAAATTGTCAATAAAGGTATCGTGCAAATCAGCCGGGAAACAGGGATTCCCCTGGTGGCGACAAACGACCTCCACTACTTGAACCGGGAAGATGCCGAGGCGCATGATGTCCTGCTCTGCATCCAGACGGGAAAAACGGTGGATGACGAGAACAGGATGAAATTTACGGGTCAGGAGTTTTATCTCAAGTCGGGAGAGGAGATGGCTTCTCTCTTTGCCTCTTACCCGGACGCCTTGGAAAATACCCTTGATATTGCGGAGCGCTGCAACGTGGATTTTGACTTCAGCCGTACCTTTCTGCCTTATTACGAAACGCCTGACGGGGTGAAGGAAAACGACTACCTGGAAAATCTCTGTTTAGAAGGGCTGAAAAAGCGTTATAACCGCGTTGATGCCGCCCTCATGGAACGGATGCGATATGAACTGGACGTCATCTTTAAAATGGGCTATGCCAGCTATTTTTTAATCGTCTGGGATTTTATCAGGTTTGCCAGGGAAAAGGGCATTCTTGTCGGCCCCGGAAGGGGGTCCGCCGCCGGCAGCCTGGTGGCTTATTCCCTCGGGATAACAGACATTGACCCTATCAAGTACGGGCTTCTCTTCGAGCGGTTCCTCAACCCCGAGCGAGTGAACATGCCCGATATCGATATTGATTTTTGCTATGAAAAAAGAGAGCAAGTCATCGAGTACGTGGTTGAGAAATACGGCAGCGACCGGGTCGCCCAGATTATTACTTTCGGAACCATGGCCGCCCGGGCGGCGGTGCGGGACGTCGGCCGCGCCTTGAATTTTTCCTATGCCGAAACGGATAAAGTCGCCAAGATGATTCCCTTTCAGGTGGGTATGACCATCGAAAAAGCCTTGGAACAGAACGCCGACTTGAGGGAAATCTGCCGGAAGGACGAACGCTACCGGAAGCTGCTGGCAACCTCTTTAAAAGTGGAAGGCCTGCCCCGCCATGCGTCTACCCACGCCGCCGGGGTCGTTATTTCCCAGGACCCTTTGGCAAACCATGTACCCCTGCAGCAAACGGGAGCTACCCTGGTTACCCAATTTCCCATGGGAACCCTGGAACAGCTGGGCCTTCTGAAAATGGACTTCTTGGGACTGAAAACCCTGACAATCATGGGGGAAGCCGTACACATTGTGCAAAACAGAACCGGCGTCGAACTCGACCTGGCTAAAATACCCCTGGATGACCAAGCTACCTATGAGATGCTCCACAAGGGGGAAACGGCGGGAGTATTTCAGCTGGAGAGCAGCGGCATGCGCGGCGTTTTGCGGGATTTGAAACCCAACAGGTTTGAAGACATTATTGCCGTTGTTGCCCTTTACCGTCCCGGACCTATGGAGCAAATCCCTGTATTTATCAAAAGCAAGCACGGGGAAGTCCCCATTAAATACCTGCACAAAGATTTGGAACCCATCCTCAAGGAAACCTACGGGGTAATGGTGTACCAGGAACAAATCATGGAGGTCGCCTCCAAGATGGCAGGTTTTACCCTCGGCCAGGCGGACTTGCTCCGGCGGGCCATCGGGAAAAAGAAAATTGAAATCCTCAACGAGCAAAGGCGGATATTTGTTGAAGGCTGTACCGGCAAAGGCTACAGTAAAAAACTGGCCGAAGAGCTCTATGAATTGATTTTAAAATTTGCTTCCTATGGTTTTAACAAGTCTCATGCCGCCGCCTATGCCATGATTGCTTACCAGACAGCCTATCTGAAAGCCAATTACCCCTTGGAGTTTATGGCGGCCCTGCTGACCGGTGTCATGTCAACCAGCGACAAAGTCGCTTACTATATCTTTGACTGCCAGAAAATGGGGATTCAGGTTTTGCCTCCCGATATCAATGAAAGCGACACTAATTTTACCGCAGTGGCGGAGAAACGGATTCGGTTCGGCCTTGCGGCTGTAAAGAACGTCGGCTTTGGCGCCATTGATTCCATCATCGCTTCCCGGCGGGAGAAGGGCCCCTTTGTCTCCCTCAGGGATTTTTGCACCCGGGTGGACCTTAGGGCCTGCAATAAAAAAGTGCTGGAAAGTTTAATCAAAAGCGGCGCTTTCGACTCCTTGGGATGCTACCGTTCCCAGCTTTTAGCCGTTATGGACGAGACTATGGCCGCCGGGCAGCAGGAGCAGCGGGACAAGGAAAGGGGCCAAATCTGTGTTTTCGACATGTTCA
>CAZYHL010000160.1:0-4736 GCA_964646795.1 uncultured Syntrophomonadaceae bacterium | reverse complement strand
AGTCGGGAATCAAACCCATCATCTGCCCTTTCCGGACGTCTATATAGTTGCCGAAAGCCCCTGCCAGGAGTATTTCCGCCAGGGCTTTCCCCTCAATGTTGCTTTCCTCCAACAACAGTGCCACTCCCGCAGCTATGGCGCCTTTGGCCAATTGTACGGCTCTGATGTCGGCCTGGGAAAGATAAATATCTTTATTTTCCCGTGCAAACGCGGCAAAACACAGGATAAACACCCGCTGTCCCCGCACTTCCTGCAGTCTGGCCGCCAACAAGGGATGCCCGCCTGCAGCCAGGTATTCAGCGCCAGCCAGCAGCCGCCCCTTGGCATTTAGCAAACCCGACTTAAGAAGTTCGGCTACGCAGGCTACTAGCCCGGAACCGCAAATGCCGCCCGCCTTTCCGCCGCCGATGATTTTCAAATTGACTTCCCCTTCCCAAAAAGAGACATCTTCTATGGCTCCCTTTACGCCTCGCATGCCAAAAGTAATGCCTGCTCCTTCCAGGGCCGGCCCTGCTGCCGTCGAACAAGCCAGAAGGCCTTCCTTATTTCCCAGAACCATTTCCCCGTTAGTGCCAATGTCTATAACAAGCCGGGGTTTCACCGCTTTGCGGAAACCCGCGGCTAAAAGAACCGCCGTAGTATCCGCCCCCACAAAACCGCCGATTAAGGGAAGAAAAACCACCTTCCCCACAGGATTTACCGGCAAGCCTGTCTCTCCGGCCGGAACCGTGACCCGGCCCAGGATTGTAGGCGTAAAGGGGGTACGTCCCAGGTAACGAGGCGGCAGTTTGAAGAAAAGCTGTTGCATGACGGAGTTTCCCGCCAGCACAACCTGATAAATGTTTTCAGGTTTAATGCCCCCCTGCCTGCAGCCTGCCGTAATCAGCCCGTTCAGGGTATCCAAGAGCCGCCGCCAAAGCCTTGTCAAACCTTCAGGGGTTTCCGCGGCCAGAATCCTGGTCATAACATCAGCTCCCGCCTCTACCTGGCGGTTTAGGGCTGATGTGACGGCCAACTGTTCACCTGTTTTGAGATTATAAAGATAAGCCACCACGGTTGTAGAACCGATATCTGCTGCAGCGCCGTAGAGGGAGGAGGAAGTATCCCCTTTTTCCAGCGCCAGCACCTCGCCGTTGTACAAGACGGCGGTGACGCCTTCTTTGAGACGCAAGCTTTCCGGCAAGGAACCCAGCGTTACTAACGAGGAGGGAACCAATTTATCCCGCTGCAAGAGCCGGCTTAAAGTTTCAAAATCCCCCTCGCCGTTTAGCCTTGCTACTTCCTCTGTCTGGACAAAAACTTTTTCCACAGCGGGGCTGAGTTTAACCTGCTTAATGGTGCTGCCCGTTAAAGAAACGATATCCCTCCTTAACAGCCGGCGGGGTATTGTTATCAGGGTATCCCGGGAAAGCCTATGCCGGCAAGCAAGAACTTCTTTCGTCCGGTCTCCTTCCTCCCGGATGGTTACATTACATTTACCGCATTTACCCCTGCCGCCGCACGGGAGGTCCAGGAAAAGTCCCGCTGCTTCGGCAACTTCCGCTACCGTCGGGTTGCCGGTAAAAGGGTGGGAGCTGTTCCTGGGCATAAATATGGCTACGGGCACTGCTGATCATTCCTTTCGGTTAAAGGATTAAAGGATTATAGGTATACGATGACTGCCGGGCTTTCTTCATTCCTTTAGATATACTATTTCGCCTGTCACCCTGCCTGCCGTTACCTCCAACAAGCCCACGGAGGGAAAAGGCTGCCGCCTTTTATCCGTTGGCGAACCGGGGTTAAAAAGCAGGATTCCCTGGTACTTGTCATTATATGGCTGGTGGCTGTGCCCAAAAACAATACAGTCCGGGCTCTCGTCCCGGAAGGCGTTATAAGCCCGAAGAAGGGTGGTACTGTGATCACCGAAACCGTGAATTAAACCGATTTCTACTTTTTCTACCACGATCATTTTTGAGTAGCCCAATTCCCTGGCCAATTCCGGCGGATCCATATTTCCTGCGACCGCCTCCACGGGCGCCAATAAAGACAGCTCCTTAAGGAGGCGTCTTTCTATCAGGTCCCCGGCATGGATAATCATACCCACTCCCGCAAAAACCTGGTATACCTGGGCGGGGATTTTTTTAGCCCGTTTGGGAATATGGGTATCAGAGATTACGCCTATCTTCATAAAAACAACACCCCTTAGATGCACGCTTTTTAATATTTGTTCTACTAATTAGGGAAAATATCCTTGTGTTTTTAAAAATGAGCAGGATTACCGGCCCGCCTCATAAAATAATAATATGCGGGAGGTGTTTTGCCTTGCCGAAAAACCGAAATCTTCTTAGCACCATTTTCCTGTCCTTCCTGTTGCTTTTCTCCCTGTACGGCTGCAGCAATGAGACGGAAGAAAAGGAAAAAATTTTGCTTAACCTGGCCGCCGGCGGCCAGGGAAGCCTTTACGGCGACTTGGGGGAAAAGCTGTCTGGGGCAATCAACAACTTAAGCGACAGTATAGAAATAGTACCTCAGTATACAGCCGGGCCTGAAGCCAACTTGCGCCTGTTATCCGGGGAAGACTGCCATTTGGCTGTTACCACCTCTGATCTGGCCTTTTATGCGGCAAGAGCCGAAGTAGTCTTTGAAGGGGAGACAATTGCGTCTTTTGCCCCCCTGGCAACCCTAGGTGTCCTGCCTCTTCATGTCCTGGCCTCTAACAACAGTAAACTAAAAGAATGGAGCCGTCTGCCGGGCAAAAAAGTATCCCTGGGAAGAGGTAGAAGCAGAACTCACCAATTGGCCTCGCTGCTCCTGGGTTACCTGGAACTGGAACCTGCTGATTTGCATGATTACTATTACGCCGAGAAAGAGGCCTTGAGGTCCCTTAGTGCGGGGACTATCGATGCGGCCTTCGTGGCCGATACGGCTCCTTTCCGAGACGAAGCAGATCCAACCGACTACAAGTTGCTGTCCTTCCCCCCTGCGGTGCTGTCGGAATGTACGGCCTCCACCTCTTATCTTGTCGGCTGCACTATCCCGGCCGGTACTTTTTACCGCCAGGACGAACCTGCCCCAGGACTGGGTGTAGAGTTACTGCTGGTTATTACTAAACAGACAGAAGAAATGCTGGGGGAAGAAATGATAAATGAACTAAAAGAAATAATCGCGGCTGAGATTAAGGCCAATTCTCTTTACTAAGAATCAGGTAACGCTCCCTGTCCTTACTGACCGTAAGCGCCCAAACCTACCTGAGGGGGTATTTCCTAAAGATTAATACACCTAGTAACAGGCAAAGGGCGGCAGAGGGTCCAATAAGCACAACGCCTAAAGGATGCTCCGCAGAAGAGCCGAAATAATCCAATAGAATCCCTAAAAAGAAAGCCGACAACCCGATTGTACTTTTCATGACCAGTCCCTGCATACCGTAATAAACAGCTTCCCGTCTTTCACCGGTCCGCCTGGCGTCATCATCGACGATGTCCGCCAGCAAGGCGTTGGGCAGGATAAATAGTCCGGCCAAAGGAATCCCCGCCAGAGCTATGATAATCATACCTTGCCATACCGTCGGGAGAGGCAGCGGCCAGCGGCCGATGCCGGCAATGGTCAGCAAAAGCAGCGAGGATAGAATCATTGTTGCAGAAAAGGTAAACTTTTTCCCTCTTGTATGAGACAGCCTCCCGACAAAAGGGAAACTTATGAGGGATACCGCCAGGGCCAGAACAAGAGAAGCGCCCGTACTTGATTCGTCTAGCCCCACCAAAATCGTGATAATATAAGGAATACCCGTAAGTACGATATTGAAGCCGAACCAGAAGAAAGGCAAAGAGGCTATGTAAGGAAGAAATACCTTGTTTTGGAAGGTGAGAGCAATAGACTGCCTGAAGTTATAGGCTGGCGGGGCCAGGTTTCTGCGTTTTTCCTTTACGCTGAAAATAGGTACGGCAAAACTCCCCAGAATTACCAGGCTCAAAACTATGGCCATAATCTGGAAGCCGTATTTTTCAATCAGGAAGGCCGCCGCCAGCATCGCCGCAGCTAGACCGGCTATATGGGCCAAGGCCAACCCTTCGGCCGCCCCCATTCTTTCCGAGGGACTTTCGGCTATCTCAGGCATCAAAGCCATAAAGGGGCACGTAACAGCCGTGAGGCCCAAGAATAAAACCCCCAGCACTATGATGAGATAGACCAAGTTGGCGGCAGCCTGCTCCTCAACGGGAGGGTTCCAGAGCAAAATGAAAGCTGCCACCGTGGGCAGGCTGCCGGCGATGATAAAAGGCAAGCGCCGACCGAAAGGTGTCCGGGTGTTATCGCTCCAAATAGAAATCAGCGGGTCCGTTATAGCATCAAATATCCTTCCCAAGGCTAAAACAAGGCCGAAAAGAGAAGCCGGCATATACACTACCCTGCCCGAAGAGAGGGGAGGCGAATAAAAATACATTGCCCAGGTTACCAAGGTATTGGTAATAATGGCAATGCCCATATACCCAATTGTGTAATTTAAAAAAAGGGCTTTTTTTACTGGATGAATTTTAAAAAACATTTTAACCCCCATCGGCTTACAAAGATACCCTCATACCGTCTTCAGCCGCAATAACTGCACAACCGGTGGACGCCGCCATTTTTTCAGCCAGTTGAGCCGGGTCGTTTTTAAGCATGGTAGTACCGAAATGGGTGAGAATTGCTTTTTGAGGCTTTACCAAGCTGATGATTTTTTCGGCGTTGGCGAGGTCCAAATGCTCTATTTTTTTATAACCGGG
>CAZYHL010000159.1:0-4750 GCA_964646795.1 uncultured Syntrophomonadaceae bacterium | reverse complement strand
GGTGTTTTTGGTATTTTCGGGCCTACGGGAAGCGGTAAATCCACTATTCTCGATGCTATAACCCTGGCGCTTTACGGCCGGGTGGAACGGGCCAGCAAGAACATCCAGGGTATTTTGAATCAGGAGCGGGACAGGCTTCATGTGGAGTTTACCTTCCAGTTAGGGGATGGGGACGGGAAACGCCGCATCAGGATTGAACGGAACTATGCCCGCAGCGGCGAAAACGCCCTTCGTTCTTCAACCTGCCGCCTAGTGGAAGAGACGCCGGCGGGAGATGTGGTGCTGGCCGATAAGGTAGGGGATATCAACAGGGAGGTAGGAGCTATCCTTGGGTTAAACGGTGATGACTTTACCCGCGCGGTTGTGCTTCCCCAGGGCAAGTTCGCGGAATTTTTAGTGGCCATGCAACCGGCTGAGCGGCGGCAAATGCTCCAGCGCCTATTTTCCCTGCATTTGTACGGTGACCGCCTGAACCGGCGGCTAAAAAACCGTCTTGGACGGACAGCTGCTGACCTGGCCGGCATAAAAGGAGAGCAAACCGGGCTGGGAGATGCGTCTGTCGAAAATTTAGCCAGAGCCGGAGAACAGCTTGAGCTTGCTCTTACTGGAGAAAAAGAGACGGCGGCTGCCAAGGAACGAGCGGAAAAGGAGTACGAGAAAAAGAAACGAAGCCGTCAGTACCAGGACGAGCTGGCGGCCATATTAGATAAGGCAGCTTTACACGCGGAAAGGGAAGCGGAAATAACTTTGTTGGAGCAGAAGCTGGACGCTGCCCGGCGGGCGGAGCCCTTGAGGGACAGCCTTTTGGAGCTGGAACGGGTCGAAAATGAGCTGGAGCAGAAGCAGGCTTTTCTTTCCAGCGCAATAACAGCGGCATCTGAAGCGGCGCAAGCGGCTTTAGTTACAGAAGCAGACCTTAAGCAGGCCGGTGAACGGCAAAACCGGGAAGAGCTGGGATTAAGGGAAAAAGAGAAGGATTATATCCTGGCGGCAGAGCAGGAGCGGGAAATTTCAGCGCTTAGCTTAGCGCTTCTGGAAGCGGAAAAGGGACTGAAGGAACAAGCAAAAAAGGCGGCTGACGGCCAGAAAACAATGGAGGCCTGTTTCAAAGAACTGGAAGGAGAGCGGGAAAGGGCTAAGGAAACCGACAAAGAGCTTGCGGCCCTGTTCGTGGCCTCGACCTGGAGAGAAAAAGTGTCTGCCGCCCTGGAAGCCCAAAAAGAGTTTGATAGAGCCGAAAAGGACCTGAAGGCAGAGGAAGAGAGGCATGATTTAAAGAAACAAGCGGCGGCTGCTGCGGCGGCTAAGCTGGAGAAAACTGCAGGCAGGGTAAAGGAGCTGGAGGATTCTTTAGAAATACTGAAGCAAAAATCTGAAGAGCTGGCGGCAAATAGACCGGTCACGGAAGAAGAGCTGGAGGAAAGCGGGCGTATCTTTAGGCTTATAACCGTTACTATCACCAAAATAGCAGGCCTGGCGGAAGAAAAAAGCAAGGCCGGTTTGCAAAGGAACGCTGCGCGGGAAGAAGTTGCAAAGGCGCAAAAGGACCTGGATGCGGCTGACGGGCAGTATAATTTAATCCAGGCAGAGCTGGCGGCCCTTTCCCATAACAAAGAAGCAGCTGAAAAAGAATTAGGGTCCAGCCTGGAAAAGCAGGCTGCAGCGTCCCTGGCCGGCACGCTGGCGCAAGGTCTCCCCTGTCCTGTTTGTGGTTCTTTGGAGCACCCCGCTCCGGCGGGAGGCATCGACCAGGCATTAATCGAGAACAAGCGGCGTTTAGTTGAGGAGCTTGCCGCCCAGGTAAAAGAAAAAAGGGAAAGCCTGGATGAGGCAGGGCAACTGCTGGCTTCGGCCCAGGCCAGGCTGGAAGCAAAGAGAAACAGTTTAAGGCTCCTGGCAGAGGAATTGGCAGATAAAGAAGGGAAGCTGGAAAGGGCATTCCGGGAATTGCCGGCAGGTTTCGAGGCCGGGTCTCCGGCCGTACTACAGGAACGGTTCCGGGAGCTGGAGCGGGCGGAAGAGGAGAAACGACAGGGTTTAAAAAACTGGCGGGAATCCCGGGAATTTCTTAAAGACAAGATAGATTCATTAACAGGCGCTTTGAGCAAGGCGGCAGCGGCATGTTCCGGTGCGGAGGGAGACCTGCGCGGCGCCAGGAAAGCCTTAGAGGAGGAGGAAGAGGGGTTAGAGGCTGCCAGGGAAAGCCTGCGCCAAAAAACCCTTGAGCTCAAGCAGTGCGGCGAGAATATGTCGGGGGCAGAAATCAAGGAAAAAGCCGCTGAAATCCGCCGCAAGGACAATCAAACCGCCGCTATAAAAAAAGCGTACGAAAAAATAAAAGAAAAAGTAACCTGTCTGGAAGAAGATTATCAAAGGATAAAGGAAAATCAAACCAATCTGTCGATAGCTATGCATACCCTGGAGGGTAAAGTAAAAGGAAGTCGTGAAGATTTAAGGTCCAGGGAAGAAAGGTTGAAGTTATTGACAGGGGGCTATCCAGCCCAAGGATTGTTGCAGAAAATAAGGGAACAAATCCAGTCTTTAAAAGAAAGCGTTGAGAAAGCGGCGGCGGCGCGGGATAAAAAGGCAAGGGAAAGAGAAAATGCGGCTAAAAGCTTGGCGGAGGTTCAGACAGCATATAGCTCTTTGCAGGAAAACAAGATCAGGTTATCCGAGGCCATAGACACAAGGGTCCGCAAGAATCTATTCGCTTCCCGAGGCGAGGCGCGGGAGGCTTTGCTGCCCGGGCAGGCGCAGGAGGCCCTGGAGCGTGAAAGGGGCAAATACCGGGAAGAGAAAACCAGGTTACAACTTGAGCAGAAAAGGCTTGAAGGAATCCTGGGAGAGGAAAGGATCTCAAAGGAGAGTTGGCAAGCCCTTGAGGAGGAGTTTTCAGGACTGAAGCTTGAGGCTGAAAAAGCCAAGGAAAGCCGAGTGCGGGCCGAGAAGGAACTTGAGGACTTGCAGAGTAAGCACGCCAGGTGGCAGGCGCTGGAAAAGGAGAGAAAGAAAAAGGCGGAGAGCTTAGAAAAATTGGATGATTTAAAGCGGCTTTTTGCCGGGAATGCCTTTGTGGAGTATGTGGCGGAAGAAAAGCTCGCCAACGTTGCCATAGAAGCTTCTTCGCGCCTTGGCAGCCTCACACGGCATCGCTATGCCCTGGAAGTGGATGCCGAGGGAGGGTTTATCATTCGGGATGATGCCAACGGCGGTTTAAGAAGGCCCGTAACCAGCCTTTCGGGCGGAGAGACTTTCCTGGCTTCTTTGGCTTTGGCCTTGGCCCTATCCGCCCAGGTGCAGCTTAAAGGCCGCTATCCTCTGGAGTTCTTTTTCCTTGACGAAGGCTTTGGGTCTTTGGACCAGGAAACCCTGGACCTGGCTCTTAACACCCTGGAGAAGCTGAGGCTGGAGCAATTGACGGTAGGGGTAATCAGCCATGTCCCTGAAATCCGCGCCCGTTTGCCTCGGCGGCTAATTGTTGAACCTCCCCGCCCGGGGATTTCCGGGACAAGGGTCAGCCTTGAGCAAGCCTAAGTCACTGTTCATAATTTTGTAAAAAGTTATTGGTCTGTTTTTAAAATTCTCGCCATTGTTTATCTCTTCTAATTATGTAGTCTCCCGATTGATTCGGAAGGCGGGTGAGACTGGAGCTCGTCTAGGTTGAAAAGAACAGATATTGACAAGGGGAAAGGCCTGCATCGAAAATATGTTTGGCCTTTTTTCTTTTTTGTGATAAAATATTTCCAGAACACCAGTTCGGGAGGTTTAAGATGCAACTGGAGCAAAAAATTCAAATTCTAGCAGAGGGAGCCAAGTATGACGTATCCTGCTCGTCCAGCGGCAGCGCCGCCGGCGGCCGGGGCAAAGGGGTCGGAGCTAATCTTTCTTGCGGTATCTGTCATAGTTGGTCTGAAGACGGTCGCTGTATATCTCTTTTAAAAATTTTGTACACCAATGAATGCATTTTTGATTGTGCTTATTGCGTCAATAGAAGGTCCAAAGATATTCCCAGGGCTTCTTTTACACCGGAGGAACTAGTGGACTTGACGCTTAGTTTTTATAAAAGGAATTACATTGAAGGCCTTTTCTTGAGTTCGGGGGTCAAGGTCAGTCCCAATCATACTATGGAAGAACTGGTGGCCGTCCTCAGGCTGCTGCGGGATAACCATGGATTCCATGGTTATATCCATGTCAAAGTTATCCCCGGGGCAGATTCCCGCCTCATTTCCCTGGCCGGGAAATATGCCAACCGCATCAGCGTGAATATGGAACTGCCTTCGGAGAAATACCTCAAACTTTTAGCACCCCAAAAAAAAAGAGAAGCAATCATTAAACCCATGCATTTTATTGCGGAAAAATTAAGAGAGAAAGCGGCGGAAAAGAAGACGCGTCTTGCCACCCATCCTTTTGCCGTTACAGGGCAGAGCACCCAGCTTATTGTGGGAGCAAGCCCCGACAGCGATTACAGCATCATCAAATTGTCGGAAAGCCTTTATCAAAACTATGGCCTGAAAAGGGTGTACTATTCTGCTTATGTTCCCGTTAATCGCGATCCCTTTCTGCCGGATTCTTACAGCCCGCCCTTGCTGAGGGAGCACCGCCTCTACCAGGCCGATTGGCTTTTACGCTATTACGGCTTCAACTCCGGCGATATCGTCGGTCCGGGAGGAAACCTGGAGCAGGACTTAGATCCCAAATGCGCCTGGGCCTTAAATAATATATCTCTTTTCCCGGTGGAAATAAACAAGGC
>CAZYHL010000158.1:287-4773 GCA_964646795.1 uncultured Syntrophomonadaceae bacterium | reverse complement strand
GAACACTACGCAAGGTTAAGACTTTCATCAGCTTCTCTTGACCATTGTAATATAGCCCTACCTGTAAAAACAGGTATACGCTAAAATCTATCATATCATTAACAAAAACTTTCGTCAACACCCGCTTTTATACATATAGTATCGTTATTTTAACACAAACCATTAATCGCTGTAAGCGCTTTTTTTGGCGCTTAGGGCGCATAGTATGTATATCCGTCAAACGGCGGATACTTGGTCTCTTCGCCGTACTCCTCTTTGGAAATCTGCGTGCCGTCCAGCGTCATCGTGATCTTGTACGCCTGAGCGGTCGTCCCGCTGCGCGGGCTCGAGAACACATAGGTTTGGCCTGCTCCCACCACATGGCCGTTCGGTGCTGTACCGCCGGGCGCTACCTGAATGTTGCGCATCGAACCGCCGCCGTACCGCCCGGTCTTTTTGGATGAATACGTCAGCAGTATCTGCTGTCCGGAATCGTCGGTTAAGGGCACGCCGTAAACCTCTACCGTCACATTTTTATCCTTCGGGTTCACATATGATACGATATAGAACGTGTTCTCCGTGTCGTTGCCCAGCACCAAATCCTTGCCTGCCGGATTTTTGTCATTGGGGGTGTCCAATGTCGCGTCGAGCCCGATCGGAATATACCCCGAGGGAATCGTATGATGCCAAGACTCCACGATCGTCACGCCCGAGCGTATGCAGGCGTTGTACGTCGTGCTGCCCAACTGGCACACGCCGCCGCCGTACTGCTGCGTCGTGCCGCCGTTATAGAGGCCCGCGGCCTTTCTCCAGCCGTACTCCTTGGCGGTGGTTGAATTTCTCGGGCCTGCGGTATCGTTGACAGACCATGTTTCTCCCGGTTTAATCACCGTATCGTTGATGATGCTCGACATCATCGCGACGTTGTAATTGCGGTTGGAACTGGAATGGTGCGAATAGCTGCTCGTCCAAGAGGCAATTAACTGCGTCTGGTTCTTCACATCCTCCAACGTCACCTCGGCGGGTTTGGGCGTCGTGGGCGCGACGATGGTTTCGTACGTATCGCTTTTTACCTGTGATACGACCGCACCCATAATCGCGTCGATATCGACTGCAAGTCCGTCTACCGGATCCGTATAATAGAAGCGCGCGATGTCGGCGCCCGGCGGAAAATATCCTTCAATAAACTTTGTGTTCTTATAATACTCGTACCGCAGCGGATTGGATCTTTCCGACTCGGGAAGGCGCACAAGGTCCGCCGGTTCGCCGTCGTATACCTTGCCCTTGGAATGCGCCTTGCACATATCCACGATTTCGGAAAGCTCCGGCATGTATGCCGTGTTCGTCACGGTGCCGTCCGCGTTTTGCGTCGCGGTGTAGCCCCATGGCGCGAACACGGCTTCCGCGTTCACAGGCGCAACGTCCAGTTCATCCTGATACTTCTCCAGCGCGGCTTTTAAGCCCGCCTCATCCGCGAGTACATCCACCGCAAAATCGATACCCGTCTCAGAAGCGATATTTGCGGCTTCCATACGCTCATCGAAGCTGCCTGTGCGGCCGTACGTGATCGCTTTTTCGATCACGGCGTCATAATCCGTACAAAGCGCAAATTCCTTCGCGGTATACGTTTGTATTTCGCCGTTGACGTCAATGTCAAATTTTATGGGGCTTAGCAGATCGTCCGCAATACCGGCGGTTGCGGCAAGCGCCTCATCGCGCGTCATGCCGGAGATGTCGATGCCGCCCACGGAGACGCCCTGCATTACGGTCCCGGTTTCCGTCACGCGCTCCATCGTCTTTGTAGCGGGCAGAATAACGAATAGCACCGCGCAAACCGCGAGTACCGCTACAAGCGCAATTCCCGCTATAATCAAAAACCGTTTATTTCTTTTGCCGCTTTGCTTTTTCTCTGGTCCCGCGGCTTTCGTGATCTCCTTAATATCGGCCATAAAAAGAACTTCCTCCAACCCGTCTTTAACTTATGTTATCATACAATAAAACGCGCGCGGTGTAAACCTTTCGTGTACCCGCGCGCTTAAAAACCGTGCAATTTATAAGCCGTTGCTTTCCTTTTAAAGGTTTAAAAGGCCGGCTCTCATGCCGCTGGAACCGGATCGGGTACCGGCGGCGCGGGCGCTGCCAGCACATACGTCGTGCCGTTGATCATGGGATATTTCCATGAATCGAAATCCTGCGTCTCGCCGATCTGCGTACCGTCCAGCGCATAGGTAGTCACATAGCTCTTCGCGTACGTGCCTTGGCGGTTCTTCGCGTATTCATACGCGGTCACGCCAATCGCAGGGTCTGCTGAGATAATCGTGTTGTCCGGGCATACATACCCTTCCGGCACCGGAACCACGCCCGATACGGGTTCGCCATACCGCCCGGTCTGTTTCGATGTATATTTCTTTATGATCTGCCGGCCGGTGGAATCGGTCAGCGGAACGCCGTAAAACTCCACCGTAACGCAGCGCTCAATGGGGTCAATGTACGATACCAGATAAAATTCCTTTTCCGTTTCGTTTTTCAGCTTTAAATCCTTGCCGCCGGAATCCAGCGTTGCGTCGAGGCCGATCGGCACATAATCCGACGGTATCGAGTGGTGCCATTGTTTGGCGATCGTAAGCCCGGAGCGTATCGCCGAATTAAAAACCGTGCTGCCCAGCTGGCAGACGCCGCCGCCGTACTGCGGCGAGTAGCCGCCGTTTTCGATACCCGCGGCTTTCTGCCACCCGTAGGTCTTGGCGGTGGATGCGTTTCTAAGGCCCGCGGTATCGTTAACCGACCATTCACCGCCCGGCTTAATCTCCGAACCGTGCAGACGACTCGACATCATTGCGACGTTATAGTTCCGCGCGTAATTATAATGGCTGCCTCCGCCAAAGCTGCTCGTCCATGAAGCGATGAGCTGCGTTTCGTTCTTGACATCCTCCAGCGTAATCTCTGCAGGCGTAAAATCCACCTTCGCGACGATGGTTTCGTAGGTATCGCTGTTCACCTGCAATATCACCTCGTCGTATATCGAATCGGTATAAACGATAAGCCCGTCCACCTCTTGCGTATAAATGAACCGCGATATGTTGGCATCGCGCTGTATGCTTTTTTCTTCGTACTTGTCGTCGCCCTTCTTCCTGTCGTTCCAATACTCATACCGCAATGCGTTGGGCATATCCGCGTCGGGGATACGCACAAGGCCCTCGGGGAATTTTTCGTATTCCTTGCCGTGCGCATACGTATCGCAGATCTCCTTGATCTCTTCAAGCTGCGGGGTATACGGGGTATACGTCATCGTGCCGTCGTCGTTCTGCGTTTCGGTATAACCCCACGGCGCAAACTCCGCTTTCGCGTTGATCGCAGGCGTATCCAATTCGCTCTTGAGCGCTTCGAGCGAGGTTTTTAAGCCCGCTTCGTCCACATAAACCTCAACCGGGAAATCAATACCGGACGCTGAAGCCGCGTTGGCGGCGTCCAAGCGTTCGTCGAATGTTCCCGTGCGCCCGTAAGCGATGGCTTTCTCGATTGCGTCGTCATAATCGGTATAGAGCGCAAACTGCTGCGCGGTAAACTGCTTGATCTCACCGTTGATATCCACATCAAAGTTGATCTGGCCCAGCATCTGTTCAGGCAAGCTCGCGGTTGCCGCCCTCGCCTCATCCGGCGTCATGCCGGAGATATCGATGCCGCCCACGGTAACGCCCTTCATCACGGTGCCATATTCTACCACGCGCTCCATGGTATCTTCAAGCGAAGCGCCCGTAAGCAGCAACACAGTACAAACGACAAGCGCGAGTAAAAGCGCGCTGCCGGATATGATCAAAAACAGTTTATTTTTACCGACACTTTTTTTAGATCCGATATCCAAAATTTCGACGTTTTTATAATCGGCCATAAAAATCCTCCAAACCAGCCCAAGGGGTCAACATATGTCATCATACAACAAAATGCCCGGATTGTAAACCAAATGCTTCATCCGGGCGTTTATTGCCGCTTATTATTTACGATTATTGAACCTTTGCTTCAAATACGCTCATTTACTGCGACGACGCGATAGGTGCGGGTACGGTTGGTTCTATCGGCGCGGGTGTGATCACAGGCCCGGTTTCGGGATAGTTGCAGTAGGTGCCGCCGTTGACGGGCTTATAATAATGGTACTCAAACTTTTCACTATCTCCGGCTTCTGTGCCGTCTGCGGCGGAGTAATAGTGCCGGTATGTCTGCACCTTCCGCCCGTCATGCATCACCCCAAACTCCGCCGAAGTGTTCGGCGGTATCGGCTTTCCGTCGGGCGTCTGCGTCTGGTTATAGTACGTACTCCTCACGGCCGTGCCGGATTTTCCGAGATCGTCGAAATCGTAGGTCAAAATCACGCTGCCATACGCCGGGTGCGCCACAGGCTGCCCGTAGATCTCGATTGTCACGCATTCCTTTTTCGTATTCATATACGATACGATATAAAAGCGCGTTGTGCAGTGGTTAAGCAGCTTTAAATCCGGGCCTCCCGTGCTGA
>CAZYHL010000158.1:0-277 GCA_964646795.1 uncultured Syntrophomonadaceae bacterium | reverse complement strand
CGAGCCCGAGCGGGATGTACCCTGAAATGATCGAATGGTGCGACCAACTCGTCACCTCAATGCCCCATTTATAGCTGTTCTCACTTTCGGATATGCTCGTGTTGCCGTTATAGAACAGCCCGGAGCGGATCGAGGCGTTGAACAGCGTGCTCGATATCTGGCAGACACCGCCGCCCGCCTGTTTCGTATACCCGCCGTCGTCTATCCCGGCCGCTTCCTTCCATCCCGTGGAAGTCCGCCGCGGCCCCGCCTCCTTGTTGATGGACCATTCCTTGCC
>CAZYHL010000157.1:0-4805 GCA_964646795.1 uncultured Syntrophomonadaceae bacterium | reverse complement strand
CCCGCACTCCATTTCATATTAGACAACCAGTAAGCATAGGGTTTGTTGTTAGTGATAAAGCCCAGAATCAAGGCTACAAATAAGGTGTTTAAAAAAATATAGATTAGGGAAGAAAGAAGCAGGGGCAAAAACATGGAGGCGTTCACGTTTATGATAATATCGCTATTCGCCATCACATGCCGGTAGGCAAAAGCGGCCAGGCCGGCGGAAAGGCAAAGTTGGGCGGAATTAAAAAGGTATTGGTAAAAATTATACTTTTTCCCCAGGGAAAAGAGATAACCCCCTACGGCAACCAGAATGACTGCGGGAGTGTCAAACAAAATCATGGAAGCAAAAATTGTCGCAAAGCCGACCGTTACCGTGGCTCCCTTGGGCATCGGAACGGGAAGGGACTCTGCGGCGATATTTATTAAAACAAAAAAAAGAACCAAAGGTAATTCCTGCGCTACAAAAGAATAACCCTTAAAAACAAACAGGGAAAAGATAAGAGCAACTGTAGTCAAACAAAATATGTATACCTTCGCTTTTAACGGAACATTCATACTGACCCTTCTTATCTGCTTAAGCTATTAATGAAACCAGCAGGAAAACTTATTTTAACCCCACCTATAGTTAGCCCCACCGGCTAAAACCAAGGTGATTACTACCATAAGAATAGTAAACAACCTAGCTTTCACTACATTTACCCCCTTCGCGGCTTGGCTCAACGGGTACCGCTACTCCCGCTGGCATCCGCTCCGCTCGGGTTTTAGTCCTAAAAGATTTACTATTCCTGCTGGTTTCAAGCTGTTATTCTTTTTTTAAGAGGATCAGCCTCCTGTTCAAGGCGTCCAAAGCGGCCTTGACGGCTGATTCCCGCTCATCCCTGGCAACCAGGGCGGCGCCCAAGAGGGTTTCTTCTCCAATCGGCGTAATAAGGGAAATCCCAACTAAGACCACTTCCCTGCCGCTGAAATTAATCTTTTGGACATCCTCCAGCATAAAGCTGACGGTGCCTCCCAGATAGCTTTCAACAGCGTTCAGTGTGGCAATGGCAGCAAGCCTGAGGCGGTTTCTTGATACATTGGCCCCCTTAGCCTTGCCCTGATATATTACTGCGTCAAAATTAACGGAAATATTAGCTTCCGCCATAGTTCCTTTAATCGTAATCTCTATACTTTCCAAACGCGGCCTGATGGGGGACGGTTCTTCCTCTCCCGCTTGGAGCTGAGCAACGCTTATTTTTTTATGATCCAGTTCAATCCCCAGCTGTACCAGTACAGCCGATTCGATATCCCGGACAACTTGCTTCGCTGAACGGCTGCTGTCGGCTAAAACATGTATTTCCGCTATTTCCCCGCCGCCGCCCTTGACAATTTGCGTTGATATAACTCCCCGCACCTGCAGGATAAGGCTTTCGCATTCTCTAATATTCTCTATCTCCACCATAAAAGCCGCTCCTCCCGAATTATGGTAACATTGTTAATATTCTACTCGATCTTCTTTTTCCCTTTTTTTCACTAAATGAATAAAGCAACAAAATGGTATAATGACAGTAAAGCTGCTCAGGTAATGTCGTATTGTTTTTATTTCGGTATCTTCAGGGCAATCCCTTCCCTGTAATTGCCAAAGCTGCTTATATTTTTTATTTATTTTTTCTTTTTTATTTTCAAGGAAGGATTGGCGTTTTTTTTAATTAATAATATAAATTTGGGATAAATATTTTATTTGAAGGAGGTTGCCAGTTATGATCAACCAGCCTCTGCCGCCCTGCCAGGCAGCCTGCCCGATCCACCAGGATGTGAGGGAATACATCAACCGGATATCCCGGGGCAATTTCGCCGGGGCCTTGGAAATAATTGCTGATACTAACCCTATGCCGGCTTCACTGGGCGCTATCTGCGCTCACCCGTGTGAAGAAGAATGCCGCCGGAACAATGTGGACGGCTCCTTGTCAATCCGCGGCTTAAAATGTTTCGCCGTCAGCCGGGGCGGAGAAGCCATCCTACCTCTAAAGAAAGAAATCATTAATAAAAAAGTTGCCGTTATCGGTTCCGGTCCGGCCGGTTTGGCGGCGGCCCATACTCTGGCTATCCTGGGTTATAGTGTCACTGTTTTTGACCGGGAAAAAGCCGCCGGGGGAGCCTTAAGAAATTACATCCCGAAATACCGCCTTTCGGATGACTTGATTATAAAAGATATAGAAAACCTGAAAAGACTGGGGATAGCTTTCAGCCTCAACAAAGAGTTTGGCGTTAATTTGTCTCTTGAAGAGCTGAAACATGCTTATGATGCGGTAATCCTCTCTTTCGGTCTTTGCGCCAGCAGGAGCCTTAATATCCCCGGGGCCGACCACATAAGCTGCTCCCTTGCTTTAAGTTTTCTCTACAGCATCAAACATGAAGGCTACAGGCTGAAGGGAGGAAATGTCATCGTTATCGGCGGCGGTAATGTGGCCATGGATGTGGCCCGCAGCGCGCTGCGGGCAGGAGCTGAAACCGTTAAATTAGCTTGCCTGGAATCAAGAGAAGAGATGCCTGCCTTTGCCTGGGAGATTGAAGCGGCCGAAGCTGAAGGCGTGGAAATCTTCCCGTCCGCGGGTCCTGTTCAAATCCTTACCTGCGGTGATTTAGTTACAGGCTTGAAAGTACAAGGGGTTAAAGCTGTTTTTGATGCTAAAGGAAGATTTAACCCGACTTATCATGAAAATAGTTTCTCGGTCCTTGAAGGAGACAAGGTCATATTTGCCGTCGGGCAGGGAGTTGATTTTAACTGTCTCTGTAATAGCAATATTGCTGTTGATGCCATGAACGGCCTCGTTTTCGATGCGGCTAAAATGACTACTACTCAAGAGGCTGTTTTTGCCTGCGGCGAGATGGTCACAGGCCCCGGTACGGCCGTTAAAGCAATGGCGGACGGGAAAAAGGCCGCCTGCGCCGTTGATGCCTATTTAAAGAAAAAAGAATTTGAACCGGCAGCAGCAGACATCACACCAGCCTTGCCTGAACTTGTAAAAGAAGTAAGCGACAAGATAAAACCCATGGAAAGAGAAAAACTGGAACTTAAGGAAACAGAAACAAGAATCCAAAATTTTGACCCTATCGAACTTGGTTATTCTCTGATGCAAGGCTTAAAAGAAAGCAGGCGCTGCCTAAAATGCGGCCTGGGTGCAGAACAAGTCCTCGCAGCATGCGCGCACTGCTTGACTTGCTTGCGCATTTGTCCTTACGGTGTCCCTGCCATAGATAGCGATGGAAACGTGCAGTTAAGAGAAGAATATTGCCAGTCCTGCGGTCTTTGCCTGGCCGCCTGCCCTGCCCGGACAATTATCTTTAAAAACCCGGAACTGCAAGAAGCGGAAGCAGAAATCAAGGAAAGCTTAAGCAAAGTCAAGAAAAACGGCGAACCCCTTCTCATGGTCATGACCTGTGCCTACGCTCCCTTTGCTATGGGCTGGTTTAACCGGGATTTCTACGGCAACATAGCCGAAAACATCGCTCTAGTCAAATTCCCCTGTGTGGCTAAGATAGATACCCTACACATGCTGGATGCCTTCTCTGAGGGTGCTGATGCCGTGCTTATCACCGGTTGTGCCGCGGACAGAGAACTGACCTGCCCCTACTATGATGTATCGTACTGGGCGGAAAAAAGGGTAGACAGGGTAAAAGAAATTCTTAAGGCTATTAATATAAACCCGGGAAAACTTGAGTCTGTTTCCGTTGCGCCCCTTAATGCGGCAGCCTTTAATAAACAAATCGCTGATTTTCTGCAGGAGATTAAAAAACTGTAATTTCCTGAGCTTTTAGAGTTTTCTTTCAACAAACTCCTTTTTGTATTATACTAAATTTAAGAAATTACTGGTTTAGAAGAAAAAGGAGGTTTTCTTGTGCAGGACAAGCGGGTAGTTCAATTGGCAGACATCCTGGTCAACTATTCCGTTGGCGTTCAACCCGGCGAGACTGTTCTCGTCACGGCTACGGAACTGGCCCAGCCGCTGGTGGAAGCAGTTTTTAGCAAAATCCTGGCGGCGGGAGCCTTCCCCCGGGTAAAACTCAGCTTTAACAGCTTGTCACCCCTGTTTTTTCAACATGCCGGAGACCTTCAGCTCGATACACTGCTGGAAATCGAGGAACTGGAGTACAAACAAGCCCAAGCTTTAATAAATATTAAGTCTCCTGCCAACGTCAAGGAGTTATCGGGAGTGGAACCCCAAAAAATTTCCCGCAGGATGAAAACCATGGAGCCTATAAAAGATATCATTCTGGGCGGCAGCCTGCGTTGGGTACTGGTTAACTATCCTACCCAAGCCCTGGCCCAGGAAGCGGCCATGTCCCTGGAAGAATATGAGGAGTTCCTTTTCAACGCCACTAATATTGATTGGCGGGAACAATCGATGCACCAGGACAGGATCAAAGAAACTTTTGATAAAGGTTCGCTGGTCCGGCTTAAAGGACCCGGTACGGACTTAACACTGAATATTGCCGGCAGAGTCGGGGGTAAATGCGACGGGCATAAAAATATGCCGGACGGTGAAGTCTTTTATGCCCCCGTGGAGGATTCGGCGGCAGGGTATATATCCTATGATTACCCAGCCATCTTCCAGGGACAGGAAGTTGACAAAATATACCTGGAATTTTCTCAGGGCACAGTGGTGAAGGCCATGGCGGCAAAGAACGAAGCAATGCTTAAAAGAGTCCTCGAAATCGACCCCGGCGCCCGCCGCCTGGGTGAATTCGGCATCGGCCTTAATTACGCCCTGGATCGTTTTTCCAAAGATATTCTCTTCGATGAAAAAATCGGCGGCACCATCCATCTGGCACTTGGCA
>CAZYHL010000156.1:0-4808 GCA_964646795.1 uncultured Syntrophomonadaceae bacterium | reverse complement strand
GATTGCATACGGATTTGCACTATTGCTTGCGCCTCATAAACAGGTTTTTGAATGATAAAACTAATGACAAAACCTGCGAGCAGGGCCAGGACAGTTACTGCGGCAATTATCTTTTTTCCTTTGATCAATATCTCCAGCAGCTCGCGCAGGCTGATTTCTTCCTCCAAAGTTATTCACTCTCTTTCCCTTCAAAGCTTGACTCCCTTATCTTTATTATTCGGGGAAAAAAGGCTTATTCCTGTTTCTTTATGCCCAGCTCCAGGAGCAGCGCTTCTGTTTTATCGAGGTCGGGAATCCAATAACTAACCTTGTCGATATACTGGCCATGGCCCGGGACAACGCCCTGAGCTATGGCGTCAATGTCAACGCTGATGAACAAATTGGCCACCTTGACTATATCTGTCAGCGGCATGTTGGTTCTAAGATTGTTGCCCAAATTCTCCAAAAGCTGCGGTACTTTAAAGATAGTTGAAAGCTGGTATGATTCTTTGGCCACGGTTTTGATCAGCTTTTGCTGCCTTTTAGCCCTGCCGATATCGCTGTCGCTGCGGTTTCGCACATAGGCCAGGGCCTGATCGCCGTTCAAATGCTGCTTGCCGGCTTTAAGCTCAGGGGTGTTTGCGGCAACGATGCCTTCCACTTCAATTGTTACGCCGCCCAGGATATCGATAATGTCGGCAAAGCCTTCAAAATTGATCCTGGCATAGTAATGAACGGGGACAGCAAGAAATTCCTCCACGGCTTCAACCGTAAGGGCTACGCCCCCGAAAGCATGGGCGTGGTTAATCTTATCAAGGCCCCGCCCGGGAATATTAACCCTGGAATCCCGCGGGATTGAGAGGAGGGAGATATCTTTGGTTTTCTCATCCAGTGATAATAGCATGATGGTATCCGTCCGACTATGCTCATTGGGTGTGCGGGCATCAATGCCTAAAAGCAAAATATTGGTGCGGTGGTATGCGGGTGTTTCTTTCGGTTCAACCGGTTCTTCGTCAGTCTCCTTAGGATCTGTCTGGTGAATTTCAGTCATAAATTGAATGATATGGTAGCCGTGATAAACGCCAACGGCGATTAATAAAACGGCCAGGAATCCTATGAATTTTGCTAGTCTTCTTTTTCGCTTAACTTTTGCCATTTTAAAACCTCGCTTAATCCGCATCCAAAGCACAAAATAATTACTTCTTTTTTAGGGCTTAGTATCCTTCCGCGTTATATTAAATTCAGCTAACATAAGGTTAAATTCAGCTAAAAAATGCGCTGCACCCCCCGGAAGGTAATTACGCCCACACCCATAATCAAAAAGGACATAGCAACAATGCCCAAAAATATTACTACCAGGGCTCGCTGTCTTTCAAAACCTAAAAGGTAAGAAACCAAAGCCGCCGTCCAGGCACCGGTGCCGGGGAGAGGTACGGCTACGAGGAAAAACAGCGCCCAGTAACGAAGCCTTCTGTACTTTTTTTCCTTTCGCCTCACCCTGAGAGTCGAATGGTAGTATATCCTTTGCAAAAAAGCTATTTTTTTTATAAACGGCAGCAAATAATCTAAAACGGCAAAAGCAAGAAAAAGGCCCATGGTATTTCCCAGGATGCCGTAAAACATTGCTTCGGTTTTCGATAACCCTAACAAAATGGCCAGGGGAATGCCGCCGCGGGCTTCTATCAAAGGCGAGGCAGAAACAAGCACCACTTGAATTATTCTCATACTTTACCCCACTACATCTTTATTCCTCTTATCATTGCTTTTCCCTTCATCATCTCCGGTTACAAAGCCTTCGCCGGGAGGATCGTCTTCTCCCGGTTCGCCGTCGCCTCCTGGGTCTTCGCCGCCTGGGTCTTCGCCGCCTGGGTCTTCGTCTCCCGGTTCTTCGTCATCGCCGCCGGTTGGCGGAGGTTCGACAGGGTCGACATAAACCTGCAAAGTAAGGGACGGGGAGGTTTCCCGCCGGTTTACCGCTTCCAAACGGTAATAATAGGTGCCGCCGGCCTGGACATCCAGGTCCACGTAACCGGCGTCTTCCGTTTCGGCAAGGAGCGTTTCTTCTTCCCCCGTTACGCGGTAAAGCCTGTAAAGCAGGTTGTACTTATCGCCCGGCTGCCAGCTTAATTCGACGCCTCTATTGCCTGTTTCAGTGGTTATAATGCTGCAGCTAAAGTTTTTCGGTTCCTTGGGTACAGTGTCCCTCAAGGTTTGCTGGGCTTTTACGGGAAATTCAAGGCCGAAAACCGCTTTTATGATTTCTGCTCTTTTTGTCTGGTCCATAGTCATGTAATAAACGCCGTCGCTGCTCTGGTCAAAACCTGTTAGCGTATAAACATCGATTTTATCCTTAGAAATATTCCGCAAATACAAGGCTAAAGAAATTACCTGCTTGTTGGACAGGTTGGTATCCAGCAGCTGTTGGTAATAACTATAGAAGACCGGAAGCTGCTTGAAAAGGCCTTTGCTTTTTATATGCTCGAGGGTTGCCAGGAGCAAGTCCGTCTGCCGGTCAACACGGCCGATGTCCCCTCCCACCAGACGGGTACGCAAATAGTCCAGGTATTTTTTTCCGTCAAGCACCTGGTGGCCTTGCCGGACCAGCAGTTGGCCACTCTTACTGTAAACATCAAAGGGGACTTCAAAGGGCACCCCTTCGATGGCATCCACCAGGTCTATTACGCCGTCCATGTCGACAGCTACGTAGTACTTGAAGGGGATGCTGCCCAGGATATTGCTGACGCTTCCCAGGGTATATGCCAGACCATTGGCGTGGTGGTCTGTTCCCTCGCCGTAGCGGTATCCGTAGAAATATGAATGATTGATTTTATCTTTGGTAGAGGTATCACCTATCTTGGTGTAAATATCTCTGGGGATATTAATGATGCTTATCTTTTCCAGATCGAAATTAATCGAGACGACCTTGACGGTATCGGTGCGAAAAACACTATATTCATCTTCGCGGCTTTCGTTCTTGTCAAAACCTAAAAGAACAACGTTGACGATATTCTGGCTGAAATAAGTATCTACGTCCCAATCGTCCCAATCAAATTCTTCGCTGGGTTCAGGTTTGAAGTCATTTTCAAAAAGGTCCTCGGGGCGGCTCAGGTGGGAGAGATACCAGGAAGCACAGCCGGTAAAAGTAAGGGCGGCCAAAAGGATGATTACGGCCAGTTTGTAGGGGGTCTTTAACAATAAGAACCTGTTTAAGACCTTCCTTGAGCTTGCCAAAGCCTTAACGGCACATTCCTTAAAAGGCTTAAAAGCTGTCCCGAAAAACATATTTTTTCTTGTTGGCATTTTACTTCAATTCCTTTAATGTAAATTAAATCAAATTTTATTAATTCGCCAATTATGCGTTAATTCCTGCTTGCGCCTGCGCCCATTCAAAACAACAACTTCCCCGGCCCGGCCGGGGAAGTTGTTGTTTGCACCGTTTTAATAAATATCCTCCATGTATTTAAAGGGTATGTGCTCTTCCTCGGCGCCGCACCTGTTGGGGTACCGGAAGGTTTCCCCTTCCCAGGTTCGGATGGTAACATAGCCCTTGCCCCAGGAAATGATGTAATTGGGCAATATGGGTGTTTTCCCTTTGCCGTCGGGGGCGTTGATGATATAAGTGGGTATGGCCAGGCCGGAGGTCTGACCCCGTAAACTTTCCATTATTTCTATCCCCTCCTGCACGGAGGTAACAAAGTGAGAAGCGCCTTTAACGCTTTTAGCGTGGAAAATATAATAAGGGCGCACATGGATACGCAGCAATTCATGGTTCAGCTTTTTCATGACATGGGGATTGTTGTTGACGCCTTTTAAAAGGACCGCCTGGTTACCTATGGATACCCCCGCTTTGGCCAGGCGGCGGCAGGCTTCCAGGGCTTCCCGGGTAACTTCCTTGGGACTGTTGAAGTGAGAGTTTACATAAATCGGGTGGTGTTTTTCAAGGACGGCGCAAAGAGACGGCGTTATCCTTTGAGGCAGGGTCACAAGCATACGGCTGCCGAGGCGTTTTATTTCCACATGGGGTATTTTATCAAGCTCCGTCAACAGCCAGTCAAGGCGTTCGTCGGAAAGCGCAAAGGCATCCCCGCCGGTGATAAGCACATCCCTTATTTCCGGGCAGGAGGCAATATAGTCAATGGCTTGCTGTAAATCCTTCAGAGAAGCGGGTTTGTCTACTTCACCGATATTGCGGCGGCGCTGGCAATGGCGGCAGTACATGGCGCACTGGTTGGTTACGTTGATAATGAGGCGGTCCGGGTAACGACGGGTTATTCTGGGGGCGGGGGAAGTAAGTTCTTCAGCCATGGGATCTGCTGTCCCGTAGTCATCATGTAGTTCCTTGATGGAAGGTATGGCCTGCAGCCGGATCGGGCAGGCGGGGTCGTCCGGATCCATAAGCGACAGGTAATAGGGTGAGGCAGCCCAGCGGTATTGCTTGCCGACTTCGCTTATCTCCCGCTTCTCCCGGCTTGTCATATTGAGAAAACGGGCCAGGGTATTTACGTCGGTAATCCGGTTTTTTATTTGCCAATGCCAATCCTGCCAGTCTTCCTCCGTCGCTTTAAAATAGGCCATGATTAATTGTTTTCTCTGCCGGTTTTCTGCTTCCAGCTTAAAACCGGTTGGGATGGAATCCTTGACCTCCAGGTACTCCTTTATCCGGTCCTTAAGCTTGGCAGCCCTTTCCAAGGCAATCTGCCTGTTTGTTTCATTCATAATTAATGCACCTCGCAATCTTTTCTTCTTTCCAATCCACCTGTCCTTTTCTTTAGGGCGCAAGCCTTAGAGGCGCCCTTGGCACGATTATGTCTATATATTCTATATTCTTT
>CAZYHL010000155.1:0-4814 GCA_964646795.1 uncultured Syntrophomonadaceae bacterium | reverse complement strand
AGAAGCATGCCTGCTCCCACCTACTTAGGCTTAGCCATTAACCCAAGAAACATAATTATATTTTACTTGAGCAAAAGAAAAACCCTATATTAAGGGTAAAAAAAGATGGCTAACAACAATGTAGCCATCTTTTAAGTTATTCAGCTTTTAAATCAATGATGATGTAAGGCTGTAATTGATAAGGTTTTGGTGCAACGTTACGGTCTTGCCACATGTAGAAGAAACGTTCGGCTGGATAATAATAATATCCATCTTGCCAATGGTCAGAAGTATCGTAAGGATCGGCAAAAATAATCACATCGTCACCAATACTTGGAGTCCCACATGTATCATAACCAATAATGGCTTGCCAGTGTCCATCCCAATCACCCCATTCGACCATGATAGGTTGTTTGGCTTCAAGATGACCAACAACCCATTTGACAAAGAAGGAATCTTTGGCGTCTTCAACCCACGCTTCGGTGTCATCACTATTCTCTGAAGCATACAAGCTGGAAGAAGAGAAGGTTGGAAAGAGGTTACCAATGTCTGAAAGAGAATAACCTGAATCTTCCGCAATTAAATCCTCTTCAGAATAAGAGGCTTTATAACTTGTTTCTACAACTTCGATTTCTGGAAGTGTGGAAAGATAAGAATACATTTTTTCGACATTCGCGCCATATTCAAAGAAGTTATCAGCGCTTCCAGGAAGAGCGCCTTCTGTATCTTCGTCAACACTTGCGCCCATTCCAACAGCTAAAGACCATTCAGTATAAGCAGTGATTCCAAGGTTTGTTAAGACAGCTAGTGCAGTGGAAGGACCACATGACCATTCAGTGGTTTGTTGAAATGTTTTGAAATGAGAAATGATCGTTAAATGATCATTCGATTCCATGTTGTAAAAATCGGGATTGACCCAGTAATCAGAGATAATATCATCGCCAGCATTGTCATATGCATCTGCGCCACCATATTCATCGAGATTATCGCCAGAAATTGTGACTGGTTTGTTCTTCGTTTCCGAAGAACAGCCAACAAGTAATAAAGATACAAATAAAAGACTTAGAATTTGTTTTTTCATATAATTTTTTCCTTTCGTAACAAAAAAACTAGAACCTGAGCGCTTCTTTCCCTAAAATCAGAAAAAATCTTTATTGTCTGAATATTTAATAGAGAGTAAGCATTTAAGAGGAGAGTTTTATCTCTCGCGTTGAACAATTATAAGTGTGATATCTGGCCTGACATCAAAGAGTATATTTGGGACATCTCCCCACTCATAATTTTTAGCATTTAAGCTTATCAACAATAAACAGTAACTAATTCGGCATTTGACCCGGCCGTCCGAAGGCCTAATTTTGCTTCACATCGGTCAATTGTGTTACCCTGTCCGGTAACGGAAATTAGGTGCTAGTATATCTTAAACACTGCCCTCCTTTCAATTTATTTATGGCGTAATTATATGACCTTTTTTTATTAAAACACAATAAGATTTTTTAATTATTTTTATGAAACTTTTTTGATGCGTTTTCGTGCAAAAAAAATTTAAAATTTCTTTCACTTTTTTGCCATTTTTTACCTCTTAATTATTTATAACCAATCAATGATATCAGCAATGTTTATTCGTTCATGTTATCTCTAAGAAAAAGAAAACAAGGGAAGATAGATATTGATATTTTTAGTAATTAAGCGAATACATGAGATGTTTTGTTTTCTGAGTCCAAGAAAAAAACAAAACATTTGCTATAAAAAATAAAAGATTGGTGGAGTGTGTGCGATTGCTATAAGCATTCATAAATATTCGCATTTTAATAAATAACAATTTATAATCTAGTTAATCAAATTTTGTCTAGCACTAATTCTTGACAATTTTAGTCAAGTCTAAGGAGTAAAAATATGGAATACGCCTTTTCTATCAAAAACATTAACTTCCGCTATGACAAGAAACATAAAAATGTTTTAAATGATGTTTCTTTTAATGTCAAAGCGGGGACTATCTTTGGCTTACTTGGTCCTAGCGGTGCTGGCAAGTCAACAACCCAAAAACTAATGATTAAACTTCTCAGTGATTATGAAGGTGAGATTCTTTATTTTGGGCAATCAATCAAAAAATACAATAAATCATTCTATGAAGACATCGGTGTCGGTTTTGAAATGCCAGTTCTTTTTAATAAACTGACCGCATTGGAGAATTTGGCATTCTTTGCCAACCTATATAAGAAAAAAATCGATTATGAAGCCATGTTGATAAGAGTGGGATTAGGAGAGGCAAAGAATCAGCAGGTTGGGCAGTATTCGAAAGGCATGAAAGTTCGCCTCAACTTTGTCAGAGCGCTTCTTAACGATCCCAAAGTCATCTTTCTCGATGAGCCGACCAATGGTTTGGATCCAGCAAACGCTCGCGTAATCAAAGATATAATTCTTGAATTGAAGGCGGAGGGAAAAACAATTTTTATTTCGACCCATTTAATGGGTGATGTTGAGCAATTATGCGACGAAGTGGCTTTTATTGCCGGAGGGAAAGTACTAGAGATATCAACACCAAAAGACTTGAAACTCAAATACGGAAAGTCCCAGATTCGTCTCGAGTATTTAGATGATGGAATTTCCAAGAAATCCGTATTTCCTTTGGAAAGAATCGGAAGCAATGAAACATTCTTAGATATTTTAAAAAGGTGGCCGATAGTAACAATTCACAGCGATGAAATGAGCATGGAACAAATTTTTATCTCTGTTATCGGTAATAAAATTGAAAAATGAAAAATTTATTTATTCTGATTAAAGGCGACATTAACCGCCTCTTTAAATACAAAATCATGTGGTTTGGAATCGGTTTGTCTTTGATTTGGGTTTTGGTACTTTCTTTATCGGCGAAAGCTGAAGCCGCGGCCTTAATGCCTTTTTTACTAGTGATGGACACTGGCATGATGGCAATCATACTTCTTGCTTCGAGTTTTTTCTATGAAAAACAAGAAAACACTGTCAAAAGTCTTTTTGTTTCTCCAGTATTGGTTAGCCAGGTCTTGATAAGCAAAATTGTTTCTTCGCTGACGATGAGCATAGCTTCAATCATTTTTGTTAGTTTAACGATGCTGTTTGTCCATGGTGTCGTCATCAATTATGTCCTAGCTATTTTATATGTTGTTATATCGACTATGGCTCATGTCTCAATTGGTTACATCATTGTCTTTTCTAGCCGCGACTTCACTTCTTTCCTCATGAAATTCATGGGGGCTATTTTATTACTAATGCTTTCGACTCTTTTCGTTTTCTTAGGCATTATTGATGACTCTACAGAATATCTTGCTATCTTGTCACCCAGTTATGCCATTCAATTTTTAATGGATAGCCTTTTCGTAACGAAAGAAATCGGAAAAGTGTTGACCGCCACCGCGGTTCTTACAGTCATTCCATCACTCCTTCTTCCTCTTGTCGTTTATCCAAAATTTAAATCATACGCGATGAAGGGCTAATTATGAAAAAATACATGCGCTTATTGTCTTACGAAATAAAAACAATCCTACGGGATCCGATGAATGTCTTTTTGTTTGTTTATCCTCTATTCATGCTTGCACTAGTTGGCTGGCTGCTTCCGCTTGGTCTTCACCGTGGCGGATTGGGAAATAACGATATGGCCTATAGCCTTACGATGATCATAACTTTTGTCGTTGTCATCTCAATCGGTGGCTATGTCTCAGGGGCCTTGCTCGGATTTTCGCTTTTAGAAAACAAAGACGAGAAAACCATTAAGTCAATTGCCGTTACTCCTGTTTCGATTACTGGCTATGTCGTATTCAAGACCTTATATTCTTTTATATTTTCAATTATCGGCAATTTAATTTTGATTCTAGGTATTAAATGGTGGGCAAATGAGGCTTATACTTTTACCTTCGGTTCATATACTTTTGGTTTTGAAAATTTAAGTTATGGCCACATCATCGCTTTTTCTATCGTCAGTTCACTGCTTGTGCCGGCTGTCGGGACTTTGATTGCTTCGATTGCTAAAAACAAAATTGAAGGTTTTGCCTTTATGAAAAGTGGAGGAATATTGGTTATGATACCTGCTCTAGTATTAATCAATGCCTTTAGTGACTGGAAGCAATATCTTCTTGGCATTTCCCCTAATTTCTGGCCTGTTAAGGCATTGTTAAATCAAGCATTAAATAGTACTGAGTCAAGCGATTTGCCTTTCTGGGCTTACTTACTTGTCGGAGCTGCTTTTATGCTTACCTTGGCGATCGCTTCGATTATCTCTTTTGCTCGCAAACAGGCAAGTGGTGAATAAGTATTACCTTAAGATTTCGTTATCTACACTTCTAATTTTCAGGATTAAGAGTTGGATTGCCCACTAATTGCTTGACAATTAAATCAGTATGAATGCCCAAAAAGGGCGGTTGTTGAAATGGCGAAAAGCCTTTTCTCCCCGTTTTCGATAAAGTGCAATAAAATATTTCAAAGATGCGACGTTTAGGCCTTTCATTCTTTGAACTTCATAAAGAGGAACGCCATCATCTACATGCAATTTAACGTTTCTTAATTTCTCTTCTAGAGTCAGTTTCGTATAAAAAAAATCTCCCTTCATATTGTACCAATTTTTGGTCCAAATTATGGGAGCATCTTCAATAAGTTTGGCAAAGGGTGTTTAAATTGATACAAATTTTTGGGTAATCGTTCAAAGGTGCAACCACTGCCTTATAATCGTTCAATAATAAAAAGACACAAACGTCCTAAAACGGTTCGAATCCTTTTGCTAATTCATCAAAAAGTGTATAATTAACTCAATAAACACAGTTTCAATCAGCCAGTGATAATCAAATATCAATGGCCTTAATGTGCTG
>CAZYHL010000154.1:0-4820 GCA_964646795.1 uncultured Syntrophomonadaceae bacterium | reverse complement strand
ACGAAGGTTTCACTGGCACCAAGGGATACCACTGAAAGAGGCTGCTTTTTAGTCAAAGAATTAAGAATATAGTCCATTAATTCACCGCTGCTTAAAAATTGCGGTTTCATCTTATGCCTTTATTCACCGCCTTTAGTGCCAGAAATTTTTTCAGGCAGCAGATAAATTGATCCGCTCTTACCTCTGTTGAATGTTTTTCCCTGACCATTTGGTAGCCTCTCAGGGCAATGGCTTTTCTTTCCGCTTCCTCTTTAAGATAATGAATGGCTTTCTCATAATAATTGTTTAGATTTATTTCTATAAAGGTATAGCCATCAATAAAGCCAAGATCATTAAGTTCCCGGGAGCCGGGAGCCAAGAGTAAGGTATTGCAGGCTAAAACTTCAAAATACTTGGCTACGGGAAATTTATAGATGGAATCATCTGTAAAAAACATTTTTGCCTTATTAATCTCCCTTGCAAAGTAAGGGCCAACCATGCTTCCCTTTTCAGTCTCCGAATTAAAATCCTTGTAACCGGGATGGGGGTGGTGCACAAAGCCTTTCACCCCTTTCATTTCCCGGGAAATTTTAGTCCTAAGAGGGTATATCGTTTCACTTAATGCCCCGGCAAGCAAAAAATCAGTTTCTTTCGCCAGGCCGTAATCCCTGAATTCCATCGTATTGACATGGTTGGGAAGCCATTTAAACCTGTTTTTAAGTTCGGGGAAAAACCCGAGAAAAGCGTCACGGTAAAAAGAAAAGATCAAATCAATTTTTTGGGTCACGACAAACTGCCGGAATTCCGCCTGGTTTTTCTGTACATCCCAGTAGAATACACCTTTAGGAATTGGCGCCTTTTCCAGCCCGTAAAGTTTTTTGTTCTTGGTAAAATCATCAAAAATAATCATGTCAGGCATGAATTTGGTTAATATTTTTCCTATGCTGCTTTCTTCCTGCAGCAAATAAAGATTGACATCAGGCCGTTTTAATAATGCTTGTTTAAAAAATTCACCGTACCGGATAATATGGCGGCTCCGGTCTATTGTCGAGTATAAAATGTTAAGTTTCCTCACCTGTCCTCCCGCTTTCACGCCCCACCCCCGCTCCTGTCATGTTAATCAGATTAGGGCAGCTGAAATCCCGGCCGCATAAGTCCCTGTAGCAGCTATGAGGCACCGCTAGAATGACGCAGTCATAGCCAAATAGTTTATCCCTGGTCAGGTTTTCACTCCTGTACTTTTCCCCTCTCAGCTCAAGCGTTTTAATATAAGGGTCGTGGTAAAAGAGGATGCCTTGCCTAGCTAAAAGTAATTCCGCCAAAACCAATGCAGGAGAACCCCTCAGATCTCCCACATCTTCTTTATAGGTAACACCAAGGAGTAAAATTCTGCTACCGCTGATTTGTTTGGCATGGGCTATCAGGTATTTTTCTACCCGGAGCAAAGCATTAACCGGCATGCTTTCGTTTACCTGCCTGGCGCTTTCCGCCAGATAGGCCCTGGTACCAAGGCTTAGAGCCCAGGCGATGTAATAGCCCGCATCCTTGGGGATACAGCTGCCTCCCACCCCAATCCCCGGATAAAAAGCTTTAAAACCAAAAGGTTTTGTTTCCGCCGCCCTGATTACCTCCCAGACGTCAATTCCTGCCGCCGCACATATCTTTGCGGTTTCGTTAGCTAAGGCGATATTGATGTCCCGATAAGTGTTTTCCAATATTTTAGAAATTTCCGCTATCGCAGGTTTTGTTACGGCAACGGTAGGGATACCCAACGCGGCATATAGCGCCAAAGCTTTTTTAAGACAGGCAGGGGTTACACCGCCGACAAGCTTGGGAATGTTGCCAAGGTTGTATTCCTTGTTTCCCGGGTCTATACGCTCCGGAGAATAGGCCAAGTAAATATCCTTACCAATATCCAGGCCATAATTGTGCAAATATGATGCAATCGTTTTTTCCGTTGTCCCGGGAACAACAGTACTTTCTATAACCAACAGCGACCCGGCCTTTAATCTGGCTGCCGTTTGTAAAACGGCACTCAATAGCAGGGTGTGGTCCGGCTGACCCTTTGAATCAAGGAATGTAGACACGCAGATAAATACGGACGTGCAACGGGCAATATTTTCATAGGAAACAGTAGGAATAAGTTTTTCCCCCTCGACAAAATATCCCAGTTGTTTCGCTGACACACCAACGAGATAAGGCTTCTTGTTTTTAAGTGCCATTATTCTTTCCTCGTCTGTATCTAAGCCAATAACATCGTAACCTTTCTCACAACAGTTTAAGGCTAGGGGCAGCCCCACATATCCTAAACCGATAACGCCAAGGGTTTCTTTTTTTCCGGTTTCAGACATACTAATCCTCCGCCCATTTAAGAATCTATAGCATATTTCATAGTATGACCGGGAGAGAAATAAGTGCTCGCTAGACTAAATGTACCTTTTTCATCCGAAGGAATAAGATGTAATAGTTATTTGAATTGACTTGAGGAAGAAGAGTGATATTTATGCATTTTTTAATTACGGGGGGAGCCGGCTTTATCGGCAGCCATTTAACAAATTTATTGCTCCTTAGGGGCCACGCCGTTTCGGTACTGGATAATTTCTCTTCCTGCCGGCCTGACAGCCTCTCGGAAACCAAAGCCAGGGTAATTAAAGGGAGTGTACTTGACCAAAACCTGGTTTTTGAGCTTGTTGCCTCTTGTGATTATGTTTTTCATTTAGCTTCCGTTGTAGGAGTTCGTTTAGCAATGGCTAAAGGTATTCAGACGCTAAAAACCAATTTTTCAGGGACAGAAAACATTTTGGCCGCCGCCACGGAGTATAACAAAGAAGTCTTTATTGCCTCTTCCTCGGCGGTTCTTGGCAAAATTGTTAACCTGCCTGTGTCGGAAAGTTCTTCAACCCTGCTCGGGCCTGCCTATAAAGCAAGCTGGTTATATTCCGCGGCGAAACTTGTAGAAGAACATCTGGCCTTTGCCTATTACCGAGAAAAGAAAACAAAAGTTAAGCTGGGCAGATTTTTTAATGTCATCGGCCCGCACCAAACCGGGGCTTATGGCATGGTTGTTCCTACTTTTATTGCCGCCGCCTTAAAAGGCGAGCCTTTGGTTGTTTACGGTGACGGCAGCCAAACGAGAACTTTCGTCTATATCGAAGACGCTTTGAGAGGCATAGAAATAACAGTAAAGCGGGGAAAAGCTGGCAGGGTTTATAACATCGGCGGAACGGAAGAAATCTCAATCCTAAGCCTAGCCCAAAAAATTATCGCCATGACAAAATCCACTTCACCTATCAGAATTATTTCCTATGAAGAGGCCTTTGACCGAGATTTTGAGGAAACCTTACAAAGAGTCCCTGATATCAGCCTGTTAAAAAACCTTGGCTACAACCCCGTTTACTCCCTGGGAAATTCCCTGCAAAAAATCATAAATCAGCACCGGAAATTAGCCGTGTGAGTTTCATTTTCTTATTAAATAGTCTAACAAAGCATTGTTTATCTTTGCTTTTTTTTTTGGTATAATTAACTTCACTTGATTTTCAATAATGGCGAGGAGGCTATGAAGTGGAAATTTGGTTTTCCGAAAAACATACCGACAACCTGGCTTTACATTATAGGATAAAAGAGACCCTTTTCCGCACAAAAACCCAATTCCAGGATTTATCCGTTTTAGACACCTACGAGTTCGGCAGGATTCTGGTCTTGGATGGGGTCGTTCAAACTACCGTCAGAGACGAATTTATTTACCACGAAATGCTCGTGCACCCTGCCATGGCCCTTCATCCCTCGCCCCGGCGCATCTTGGTGGTGGGAGGCGGCGACGGCGGTACGATCAGGGAAATTGTGAAATATCCGGAGCTGGAAAAAGTCACCCTGGCAGAACTGGATAAAGAAGTTATCGCAGCCTCGCGCCGTTTTTTACCGGAATTAAGTTGTGCCTTTGATCATCCCAAGGTAGAAATCAATATCGGCGACGGCATCGAATTTATAAAAAGTCAGGAAAATACCTTTGACATTATTTTTATCGATTCCCCTGACCCCATCGGCCCTGCCGGCGGCTTATTTTCCGCCACTTTTTATGCCGATGTCCGCAAGGCTCTAAAACCGGAAGGGATTATGGCAGCACAAACGGAATCGCCCTTTCTCCACGCGGGGCTTATCAGGCAGGTACACACCGCCTTGAGGAAAGAATCCTTAAATCCCCGCCTTTACCTGGCCTATATTCCAACCTATCAGCATGGCATGTGGAGTTTTACCATGGCTGCCAAAAACCTTGGCTCTTTAAAGACTGAGTTGGGCCGGACTCCCGCCAACACCCGTTACTACAATAAAGATATTCACCGCGGTGCCTTTTGCCTGCCCGGCTTTGTAGCAGAAATCGTAGCAACGTAACCTGTCGGAGATCCGTCCGGTATTATTGTGCTTAAGCAGTAAAAAAATAATGTACTTTCTAAATAATGTAAGAAGATAACGTGATAAATAAAAAGTCTGTACCGATGATTATCAAGGAAGCGCTTATAATCTCAATGGACTAACGGTCCTAATAAAGAAAATCGCATCGGCTTGTTTTGCGATCGACGTACGAAAAACAGAATTATATATTCCTGTAATATCCATTTCCTTTTCAAACAAAGGTACCCCAGAGGTAGTAAGCAGATAACTTGAGGCTACCTTTGAGAGAATAGGATTTAATGTACCGGGTATGTATCCTCCGCCTGTCAAAGTATCAAGGTCAAAACCAAAGAAGCGAATTCTGTCCCCCTGTACCCATAGGTGGCTATCCGTTCAAGATATGTTTCCTGTCCTGTTGCGAAATAATTGTCAACCCGTATCCCGTCAGACCA
>CAZYHL010000153.1:3690-4829 GCA_964646795.1 uncultured Syntrophomonadaceae bacterium | reverse complement strand
GAATCGGGTACTTTTGAAAGGCTATCCCGCCGAAGCGGGATTTAGTTCAACAAGGACTAAAGAAAGCTGCAAGGGGGTATTTGGAGAGTTTAAAATAAGCAAATATCATTCATTACTAAGAAAGATTTCTGTTAGTGATTGAACCAGAGATAGAAAAGAATAATCTTACAGCATATAGAAGCATATTTAAAGCTACATCTCTTTTTGGAGGGGTACAGTTTTTAAATATACTAATATCCATTATAAAACAAAAATCTATTGCAATACTTCTTGGCCCAACAGGTATGGGGATCAGTGGATTATATTCGTCTGCGACCCAACTTATACAAGGACTAACCTCAATGGGATTGTCTTCAAGTGCAGTAAAGAATGTAGCAGAAGCAAATGGAAGTGGAGATTTTCAAAGAATAAGTAGGGTAGTTACAGTTCTAAGAAAATTAGTTTGGATCACTGGTATATTCGGGATGGTTGTAGTTATTGCTTTTTCCCCATTGTTAAGTAAATCAACCTTTGGAAACTATGATTATACAATTCCTTTTATTTTTCTTTCTTTAACTTTACTATTTCAACAACTTTCAGCTGGACAATCGGTAATCTTGCAAGGGATGAGAAAATTGAAACATCTTGCAAAATCAGGAGTTTTCGGTTCTTTCTTTGGATTAATTATTTCTGTACCTATCTATTATTTCTTTGGAATAGATGGCATAGTTCCTACTCTTATTCTTAGTTCAATCGCAACATTACTATTAGCGCGGTATTTTTCAAGAAAAATTACAATAGAAATACAAAAGATTACACCCAAACAAACATTTCAAGAAGGAAAGGAAATGTTGAAAATGGGATTAGTAATGTCACTAAATAGTATTTTAGTACTAGGAGTGGGTTATTTAGTTAGAATATTTATTGTTAGAAATGGAAGTACAGATGAAGTCGGTCTATATACAGCTGGATATGCAATAGTAAATACTTATGTTGGACTAATATTTACATCCTTAGGCACAGATTTTTATCCAAAATTAGCCGCTGTTAATAAAGATGATAGTAAGTGTCGAGATTTAGTAAATAATCAATCTGAAATGAATTTGTTGCTATTAATACCAATGCTGATTATATTTATAGTATTTGCTCCAGTTATTGTC
>CAZYHL010000153.1:0-3680 GCA_964646795.1 uncultured Syntrophomonadaceae bacterium | reverse complement strand
ATATTCCAATGAGTTTTCTCCAATTACAACATTTATGCAATGGGCAATGTTGGGGATAATTTTTCAAGCTCTATCTTGGTCAATTTCTTATCAGTTTATGGCTAAAGCAGACATGAAAATTTATGCGATAAATGAAACAATTAAGAATGTAATAGTCCTTTTGTTAAATGTGATTGGTTATTTGTTATGGGGTTTGGATGGTCTAGGAATAGCCTTTACAATTTCGTATATATTTTATTTTGTCCAAGTTCTAATTGTATCAAAAATTAAGTATAATTTTTATTTCAGAAAAACGTTAATTGAACTCTTTATTATAACTTCATTGCTTTTAATATCGGTTTTTGTGGCTGTTCTCCTAATCGAAAGTTATGTTAAGTATATTATTTCAGTATTTTTATTATTGTTATCATTGATATATTCATTTAAAGAATTAAATAAAAGGTTGGCAATAAGTGAAATTATTAAAAACAAAATAGTTAACAAATAGTATGAAAGTATCTATTATTATACCAGTATATAAAGTTGAAAAGCTAATTGGGAGATGTATAGAAAGTATTTTAAATCAAAGTTTACACGATTATGAAGTTATTATAGTGAATGATTGCACTCCAGATAATTCAATTGAGGTTGCTAAAGAATTAATTGGTAATGACAATAGGTTTACTTTTATTGATCATAGAGTTAATTTGGGTTTAATGCGTGCAAGATATACTGGGTATACAGTAGCTAAAGGGGATTATATTGTTTTTTGTGACTCTGATGATGCTTTGCCACGAAATTCTATAGAATTACTATATAATTCAATATTTCAAACAAAGTCAGATATTGTCGTTGCTAATTATCTGAAAATTCCAATTAAGGGCGTAAATATTAAAAGCAATAATAAGCTTATTTTTGGAAACGATAAAATTAGTTTTTATAAATCGCTATTAAATAGAGAATTGACTCATAGTTTATGGGGGAAAATTTATTCTAAATCATTATTTAAAAATTACACATACGTAACATATGATAATTTTATAAATAGTGAAGATGCTTTATTGCTATATCAAATAATTAATAATGTTAATAAAGTTTCAGTGATTGATGATATTGTGTATTTATATTATCAAAATACAGAATCTTCAACAAATGTTATATATTCTGATAAAGCAATTGAGAATAAAATTATGACTCTTGAGTATATATATAAAGTATCATTAAATTATCCGACATGTAAAAAGGATTTCAATTTATATATTATAAAGGAAATTCTATATTTAATAATGGGAGGATACAAGAGAAAATATATTTTTAAATTAATGAAATCAAATGGTTTGATTTCTGTTATATCATATGTTAACATAAGACAATGCTTTTCCGCACATAGAGCAATATATCATTGGATATTATTTAATATTATACCAAAGTGTATTTTTGATGTATATTTTAGGACAAAGTGGTTTAAGTAGGTATTGAACCACGGAAATCGACTGAAGTATGCATTTTAAATCAGCTTTTTTTACGAAACTTCACCTGGAGAATATGCTTATGCTAGGATAAATAGTGGAATTGTATAAAGCATAAACCATATTAATAACTTCTTCCAAGACATGTTTCTCTGAGATTGTAACATTAGGGCTTTATTAAAAAGGACTCGAAAGAAAATATATATTCATTTTTTATATTAAGTTTCATTAGAGTCAGAATATTAGATTAAGGAACAGCACCTTTAGTACCACTCTTTTCGATATATAATTGAGCATTTACATGTGATGCAGTTGCATTCAGATTTTTTCAATATATAGAAATTTGTATAACACATGTAATTACTATATTATTGACTTCTTAAAACATGAAATCTATAATTGGCTTTGTGCCGTTCTACTTATATTTCGATTGTAAATGGAAATATTCTGCGTTATTGTAGTGATAACTGTTATCCCTTGATTCATCTACTTGTATTGGAGAGAATTATAGAAAATGTCAATATACAAATCTATATTTTGTTTAGATTAACAATATTTGCAGTTTATGGAAGCTCGATATATATACTCTTCACTAATGAAATGCATATTATCTATGATTAAATATTTAATTATACAACGGAATGTAATAACATGGACAAATAATTAGCTGATGATAAATAAAGTTATTCAAATTGTGTCTTTATTAACGCTTTTTGCATTATTAATATTGAATCGTATTCCTTTGTATTCGGATTCTTTTTTTATGAATTTCATTCTATTTATTGATTTGGTTTGTACATTATCTTTTTTTCTTATCCGGGATGAGCAATATACTGTATTAAAGGGTCAATATTTGCGATTTTCATTATTTTTTATTTTTTCATTAATTATTGTGCATTTTCAAGCATATATTGATTTGAGTATTGGAAATTTAGATACTGATAATATTTACATATGGATAAATACAGATATTATAAATAAGGCGATTGTTTTAGCATCCATAGGGTTGATTTCTTTCTTTCTTGGTTATTCATATAAGAGCACAATCTCTTGCGTTGAGAAATCCAATAGTAATCATAAATTAGTTAACAGTAAAAGGATTAGAGTATTAAATCTGCTCTTTTTCATATTGTTTCTATCTCAGATTGACGCTGATTTTTTAAATTCATCGTTGTACGGTGTTGGGAAAAGAGAATCCTCAATGTTATTTGGTTTTTCTATGCTGCTCTTTGAATGTTCATTGTTTGCAATTATTATTTTGAAAGTCTATAATTATCAGCTGATCAATAAAATAGTTAAAGGCAATCTAAAAGTATCCTTATTTAGATACATAAAAAGTTACAATTATTCTTTTTTTGTTTTATTCTTTTATATAGTGTTGATTGCATTAAGTGGTGATCGAGGACCTATAATATATTTGCTATTAGCTTTCATAATCGGATATATAATCGTTACGAATATTAAGTTATCCAAGATTTTAATTTTAGTAATTGTAATTATTGGAGCAAGTATAAGTACAATTTTGGGAATTGTAAGAAGTTCGAATGTTAAAAATCTAAAAGAGATATTCGCAATAAGTGATAGTAACAATAGATATCCTAAATCTATCTCTCCAGTTACAACTGAACTTGCAGGGTCTGTTTTCACATTGCATTTAGCAGTGGATAATATTCCTCAGAATATGCCACATACAAAAGGATTATTGCTCATCCAAAATGCTTCTGTTATTGTGCCAAGCTTAAATAGAACAATGAATAAAGTCTTTGATATACCTCAATTTTATTTTTCCTCATCCGAACTGTTGACATTTTTATACTTAGGTAAAAATCCAACTTGGGGAGTAGGGACAAGTTGTATTGCCGATGCATATTTGGATTTCGGATATGTGGGTGTTTTTATTCTATTTCTACTATTTGGTATTTTCGCAAGACATTTTGAATTATCAACATTTGTAAAAAAAGATTCTGGATTAGTTTCTTTAACTATGTATATTTTATTTTTTTCTTTTAGTATTTATATAGCAAGGAGTAATTTAATAGTACCTTTTACAAAGGTCCCGTATGTTTTGTTTTTTTGCTATTTACCTGTTTTATTGAAAAGTGAAAATCAAAAATATCTCAATTGATTATTTAAAATTATACTCAACAAATTCATAAAATGTAAAATAATGATTTCTAAATGAAAATTATTTTTCTTGAAGCTGTTCAGATTCACGGAGGCGCACGTAAGAGT
>CAZYHL010000152.1:0-4946 GCA_964646795.1 uncultured Syntrophomonadaceae bacterium | reverse complement strand
ATTTCCCGGCAAATAGACAGGCCAAGGCCCGTTCCTCCCATTTCCCTGGAGCGGGCTTTATCAACACGGTAAAAACGCTCGAATACTTTCTCCAGGTCTTCAGCGGGAATACCGCAGCCTGTATCGGCAACCGAAACGAGGGCTTCATCCACGCCTGCCCTGGCTTCTATTTTGATGTTTCCTCCCTCAGGAGTATATTTAATCGCATTATCAAGGAGATTGTGCAATACCTGTTTGATCTCCCCTTCGTTGGCTACAACATTTATTTTCCGTTCAGGCTCTTGAAAGACCGCTTCGAGGGTAAGCCCTCTTCGCTTGGCCCGGCTGGCGGCTCCCTCCGCGGCACTCTTAACCAGTGATGCCAGCTCCAAAACACCTTTTGACGCTACTTCTGCTCTTTCCAGCCTTGCCAGGTTCAAAAGGTCTTCGACCAAGCCGATGAGCCTGCTTGTTTCGTGCTCTATGTCATCGATGAATTCTTCTCGTAACTCTTTCTCTCCCCGGTAATCTTTCAATGAGCTGACCAGTAAGTTGATGGTAGCAAGAGGGGTCCTGAGCTCATGAGAAGCATTGGTAATAAAATCCCTCAGCCTTTTGTTGCTCTCGGAAACCTTGCGGGACATATCGTTAAACTGCTTGACCAGCAAGCCTATTTCATCCTCCCTGTATACGGACAGGCCTCCTTCATAACGGCCGGCGGCCATATCCCGGGCGGCTTTCGTCAGCTTCTCGATGGGGTTGGTGAAAGTTTTGGCTATTAAGGCGGCACCAAAACCTATCAACACCAGCACAACAACCGTAGCGGTTATCAAGAAAGACCGTACCGCCACAAGCGTTTCGGAAACCGCCTTGAGGGACGAAGACAGGATGACAGCTCCCAGGATCCTCTGAGTTTCCATAACGGGAATGGCGACCTGCATAACTAATTCTTTAGAAACCGGGCTGCGTTGAATGCGGCTGCCTATTTCTCCCTTTTGGGCTTCCTCCAATTCCGGGCTTTGCATAAATACCCCCAGATATCCTCCTGACCTCAAGGAATCACCCACAACCCGTCCTTCATGGTCGGTGATAAGGATGCGAGCATTTATCTGGCGGCTCATATCTTCGGCTAGAACGCTTAAAGCCACGGTATCAGCGTCCCTTTCCAGGTAATCAACGGAAAATTCCGCTACCAGGCTGCCGGCTTTAGCCATACTCTCCCGGTTATAGTCCTGATAGTATTTCCCCATTATATTTAACAGAAAGACGCTGATAAGGGCTATGGCGCTCAGCACGATGACAATATACGTAAAGGTTAGCCTTGCCCGGATGCTTCTAAACAATAAACTACCCCTCTCTAAACTTGTAACCGCTGCCCCAAACAGTAATCACAAAACGGGGGTTTCCCGGATCCTCCTCTATTTTTTCCCTCAGGTGCCTGATATGGACGTCAACAGTCCTGGCATCGCCGTAATAATCATAGCCCCACACCTGTTTCAACAGCTGTTCCCGGGAATAAACCCGCCCCGGGTTGACGATCAATAAGCTCAAGAGAGCAAACTCCTTGGAGGTTAAATCAATTTCTTCGCCTTTAAGCCATACTTTATGGCGGAAAAGGTCTACCTTCATACCGAAAAGTTCAATCAGGTGATTTTCTTTGCCTTGAGCGCCCGGGAAACGGCGAAACAACGCTTTTATGCGCGCAACCAATTCCCTGGGATTAAAAGGCTTCGTCATGTAATCATCGGCACCCAACTCCAACCCGAGTATTTTATCAATATCCTCTGTCTTTGCGGTAAGCATTATGATAGGCGTGTCCATAGTTTTTCTGATGCGCCGACACACTTCAAAGCCGTCAAGTTTCGGCAGCATTAAATCCAGGACAATAAGGTCGGGGGGGTCTGTCTCTACAGCTGCTAAAGCCTCTTCGCCGTCGTATGCCGGGGAGACCTGGTAACCTTCTTTTTCCAAATTATATTTTAGCGCTTTAACCAAGGTTTTTTCATCATCAACCACCAGGATTTTCTTTGACATCTACTCTCGCCTCCTCAATGTCTAACTCGTTATAATAAGCACGTACTGCTTTCATGTCCTCCCAGACCGGCCGTTTTTTGGCCGGATCCCTGAGCAGAGCTGCCGGATGATAGGTTGGCATGACCCTGATACCTTTATATGTCAGCCACTTGCCCCGTTCGCGGGTAATACGTGCATCTTTTCCCGTAAAAGCTTTCAAGGCAGTAGACCCTAAGAGAATAATAATTTTCGGATTTATGATTTCTATCTGGGACCAAAGCTTCGGCAGGCAAACCGCTGCCTCTTCCTCACTGGGTACCCGGTTGCCGGGAGGGCGGCATTTGACCACATTGGCAATATAGAGTTCCTCCCGGGAAAAGCCGACAGAGGCCATAATCTTGTCCAGCAAGGTGCCGGCAGCGCCGACAAAGGGTTTTCCCTGCTTGTCTTCTTCCCTTCCGGGCCCTTCTCCCACCAGCAAAATGGCCGCCGACGGGCTTCCCTCTCCAAAGACGACTTGGTTCCGTCCGTCAGCAAGGCCGCAGTCCCGGCATTCCTGCAGCGATCTTTTTAAAAAGGCCAGCTTTTCTTTTTGCGGCGAAGAAACCTCGTCTGGCGCGAGGCGGTTTTTTCCCATCATTTGCAGTTTCCTCCCGTTTAATTGTATCATATGATTCTTCCACGTTTTTTAATAAATCCCTTTTCCCAGATATTTAAAGCGGACCAGGCCATATTAAAGGGAATACCTCAAAGTACCCTTGGAATAAAGATAAGATATCTGTTATATTAAAGTTAAAAACTAATATATAACAAAGAGGTGTTTAAATGCCCCCCTTTATCGCCGCTTTTTTAGCCACTTTTATAGCCGAAATGGGAGACAAGACCCAGCTTGTCACCCTGACAATGGCTTGCCGCTGCCCGCCCCGCCAGGTTTTTATAGGTGCCATGGCCGCCTTGGGACTTGTAACGGGAATGGGTGTGGCCGCAGGCGGGCTGGTGGCGGAGCTGCTGCCGCCAATTGCGGTTACCGTTGCCAGCGGTATCTTTTTTATCTTTATGGGGATTTTTACCTTTTTCCGCAAGGAAGGCTCCGACAAAGTAAAAACAGAAGGCAAACAGGCCATGCTGCAAACCTTTGGTATGATTTTTCTGGCGGAGATGGGAGATAAAACCCAGTTGACCGCTTTGGCCCTGACTGCAGCTTATGGTATGCCCTGGTTGATATTTGCCGGAGCCATGACAGGCCAAGCCCTGAACCACGGCCTGGCCGCCTTTTTGGGTTCCCGCTACCTTTCCGTGCTTCCTGAAGGTCTTATCAGGGTAGCCACTCTGGTTATCTTTTTGGTTTTTGGGCTCTTAATGCTTTACGGCGGCATACAGGGTATGAGGGCCTGATAAGCAATATAACCCGCTTGTGTAAGCGGGTTATTCTTTGCTTGCCATCTCAATAAAATAACGGTGCAGCCGTAAATCCTCAGTTAATTCGGGGTGAAACGCCGCTGCTAATACCTTTCCCTGGCGGGCGGCGATGATGCGGCCTCTATATGCTGCCAGCACCTCTACCCCGGCACCGGTACGGGAAACGTACGGAGCCCTGATAAAGACCCCTGGGAAAGGTTCTTCCCCCAGGCTGGGGATTGCCAGCGAGTCCTCAAAGCTTTCCCGCTGGCGGCCAAACCCGTTGCGAACTACTAGCGTATCCATTAAGCCAAGAAGCTTTTGCTCGGAGCCTTCTACTCTGCTGCCCAATAAAACCAGCCCGGCACAAGTACCGAACAAAGGTTTTCCTTCTTCCTTAAGACGGAGGATTTCCGTTTCTAATCCAAGTTTTACAATCAATCGTCCGATTGTTGTACTCTCTCCGCCCGGGATTATTAATCCGTCTATTTTCTTCAGGTCGCTTTTCCGCCGCACTTTCACAGCCTCGACATCACAGGCTTCCAGCATATCTAAGTGCTCGGAAACAGCTCCCTGAAGAGCTAATACTCCTATTTTCATTTGGCGCCGCTCCTTACCAGCCTCGTTCCTGCATGCGGTCTTCTTCTCTTAATGATGCTATTTCCAGCCCGGGCATGGCTTCTCCCAATCCTCGGGACACCCTGGCCAGCACATCAGGATCATCATAGTTCAAAGTTGCTTCGACAATGGCTTTGGCCCTGGCAGCCGGGTTCTTGGACTTAAATATACCGGAACCCACAAACACGCCGTCAGCCCCTAACTGCATCATCAGGGCGGCATCAGCCGGGGTGGCAATGCCGCCAGCCGCAAAATTAACGACCGGGAGCTTCCCTTCTTTTTTTACCTCTTTAAGGAGGTCATAGGGTGCACCTAGGTTTTTGGCTTCCGTCATCAGTTCTTCTTCTCCCAGAGAAACAACCCTGCGAATCTGGCTCATGACGGTACGCATATGCCGCACGGCTTCTACTACATTCCCCGTCCCTGGTTCTCCCTTGGTTCGAATCATAGCAGCTCCTTCACCGATCCGCCGGAGAGCCTCCCCCAGATTCCTGGCGCCGCAAACAAAGGGGACTGTAAACTTATTCTTTTGAATATGAAAAACCTCATCGGCAGGAGTCAGCACTTCGCTTTCATCGATATAATCAACTCCCAAGGCTTCCAGCACCTGAGCTTCCACAAAATGGCCAATCCTGGCTTTGGCCATGACAGGGATAGTTACGGCCTCCATAATCCGTAAAATTACATCGGGGTCTGCCATTCTGGCCACCCCTCCTGCAGCCCTGATATCGGCAGGCACCCTTTCCAAGGCCATAACGGCTACCGCACCGGCTTCTTCAGCTATTTTCGCTTGCTCCGGGTTGGTAACATCCATGATAACGCCGCCTTTTTGCATCTGGGCCATGCCTTTTTTAACCCTTAAAGTACCTTTTTCCGGCATAATTAGCTCCTCCTATTTAAACAAAATAGCAACACTTTTTAATTAATAGCTTTTAGCT
>CAZYHL010000151.1:4807-5091 GCA_964646795.1 uncultured Syntrophomonadaceae bacterium | reverse complement strand
AGGGCAAGGTTTCGGCGAATGGTTGCAGGCATACCTTTGGCTTGTTTTCAGCCAAGGTATGGGAGATAGAAAAGAAGGAAAGGACAGATATTTCAATACAACACCTGATCCGCATTACAACCATAAAACGGATTGTGTCTAAAAAGGAGTAGGAAATTTGAATTAATGCAATATTAGATTTAATTTTGATTATCAATTTATTCCAAATAGTAAACCTTAATTATACGCGCCATGACACCTAAAGAAGCCTGGGAAATAATTATCAAAAAGATGGGAACAGCCCC
>CAZYHL010000151.1:0-4737 GCA_964646795.1 uncultured Syntrophomonadaceae bacterium | reverse complement strand
ATTAAAACGCCCCGATATCTTTACTTCAAAACATTTGAAAAAGTATACCCGATTTACCTCAGGCGTAATCAAGGAGAAAAAGTGAGTCAGGAAGTTAGAGGAATTACTGTTAACAGTTTCTATTATTATTCATCGATAAAATTTCTCACAGAGGAAGAATAAATATGTATACGTAATTCCCTAAATACAATCAAATGAGAGGGAAATTTATATAATAACTTCACGAAAATCTTGGATAATATGAATAAGAATCAATTATGGATGGTCAGAGCTGGCGAAGGAGCCTTTTTAGTAGAAGATTTCCTGACAAAGAACTTGGTTTCAATCGGTTGGAATGCGACCGGAGATTTATCAAAGATTGATAAAATCGAAAAGTTAAAAGAGATAATTAAAAAAAGTTATCCCGAATCGAAAAATGGCCAGGTAATTAGCAGTGCAGGACAGGTATACCGATTTCTGAAAGATTTCAAAATTGGTGATTGTGTAATGACTTACAATCCTTCTGAAAGAACCTATTCAATTGGTGAAATAGTATCAGATTATAAATATGATGAAAAAGCATGTGCTTATTTTCACATAAGAGAAATCAAATGGATTGGAAAAGTAAATCGTGATGATTTATCCACATCAACTAAAAATTCACTCGGTGCCACACTTACAATTTTTGAAATACCCAAACAGGCACGGGAAGAATTATTTTTACTATTGTCCGGGAAGAAACCGGCAACCACAGAAGAAGTATCAGAACAAGAAACGCTTGAAATCATAAAGGATGATTTTATCGCTAAATCCCATGAATTTATTAAGGATAAAGCTTTGTCATTAGATTGGGAGGAAATGCAGGAACTTACTGCAGGTATATTGAGAGCAATGGGTTACAAAACGAGGATTAGCCCCAAAGGCTCAGACAGAGGGAAGGATATAATTGCTTCCCCTGATGGATTAGGATTAGAAAATCCCAAAATTGTTGTAGAAGTAAAACACAGGCAAGGTCAAATGGGTTCTAAAGAATTGAGGAGTTTTCTTGGTGGATTACGAACCAGTGACAAAGGGTTATATGTTTCAACAGGAGGTTTCTCCAAAGATGCTAAATATGAGGCAGAAAGATCAAATATTCCCATAACACTAGTAGATTCTGATGTTTTAGTCGAACTGATTATTCAATATTATGACAGCTTTGACAATGAGACTAAAACACTAGTTCCGCTTAAAAAGATTTATTGGCCGATTAGATGATTGTGAGTAAGTTACAACTAATTACGATATCTATAACCGGAAGGAGAGATAACAACTTATGTCAAGCTTCAAGTTCGATTAATAAGTCTGATTTTGATTTAAGTTCCTTTAATAATTTCTGAGTACCCAAATCTTCATATCTACTAGGTATAGTTGATAAAACAACTTCGGAACAAAAGAAAATCACTTTAGATTTAGCCCTGCTAATTGTCACATTCAATCTATTAGGTGAAAAGATGAAACGACTTACGTCCTCTAAATAATCCGGGTCTGATGTCACATAAGAAACAATAACCATTTCTACGCTTTGCCCCTGAACCTTTTCAACAGTATCAATTATTGGTAATTCAACTACATCAGATAATTTTACTTTAGTACGGTTTAGTATTTCGTTTATCTGACGACGGTAGGGTGTTACAACAACATAGTCTTTACTATTTATGTTATTCTCATAACAAATTTTTATGATCTCCGAAATAAATTCTGCCTCGACACGATTAACTTGGCGTGAGAAATTACTCGGAGATTTTATCCAAACAAAAGAATATTTCGAATCTAATATGTCATAAATAGTTTTATTGTCAGTGGCTATTTTAAAAGAGAGTTTCCCATTTGCATTCCCGGAAGTCAAGAACGTTTTATCAGTTAATGGATTAATATAAAAAGAATCACCAACAACTCTTGTTAAGCTATTATTTAATCTATATGTCTTTCTTAAAGAAATAAAATGATCTGGGTGATTGTATTGTAAGAAATCAAAAATAGAGATTGAATATTCGTGATTAATTAATCCTTCATCGAAAATGGGTGGCATTTGTTGACTATCACCGTATAAAATAATACAACTACTCTTAAATGCACCTAAAAAGACTCCTAAAGATAAGGGAACCTGACTAGCCTCATCCAATAATATTACTCTGTTAGGGTCTGGAGGTGAATAAGAAGTCAAATTTAATATGGCATTATATAAAGTCAATCCAATTATGTTGTTCTCAGTAAGTGAGATAGCTTGATTATTATATGCAGAAAACGATTCAAATTGATAAATTTCGTGACTTAAACCAATATTCTTTATTTGCTGACCCAATTTTATAATATACGAGGAATCGTCAAGCTTATTTATTTCGTTTAAAGCATTATTGACAGCAGAATGAGAATTGGATAAAACAATAACTTCAAATCCTAATCTTGAAAAAAGGCATGCCGTAATTGCCAATACACGTGTTTTCCCAGTACCAGGAGGACCTTGAATAGATAAAATATCCGGTTGTAGTAAAGATCGAATAATTGCAGTTCTTTGAGATGGATCAGGATTGTTTTCCAATGATACGACAAAATCATTATATACCTGTGTCAAATACTTTTGTCCATGTTGCGTCATTTTCGAATTCGGCTCAACTTCTTTATTTAGTATTGAAATAAATCGATTACTATTTAAAAAATCCGACTTATTTGCAATACTCAGTGGAAGGTCAAATTCCGAAGGTTCTAGTGAGAATCCTTCTTCGGATGCTGAAAAATAAATACTTGAATTTTTTCTTGTTGTTAAAAAAACTTGGTTTTGGAAGACATCCTTTACAATAACGTCTTGAGATGCGCCAATCCATTTTAACGTCGCAAAATCACCTTGTTTAAATTTTGAATTATTTATAGCAAAGCTAAAAATAGAATGATTATTTTCTGATGTAATATACTTCATGTTTTCAATGATCAAACCTTCTTCAGATTTTCCTGTATCTGATAGCTTTTCATTTACATGAGAGCGACGCTTCTCATTTACATATTCGGTAATAATATAATTCTTAATTTTCTTAGAATCAATCATAACTAATCCATTTGATATCTTAACCATTCAATAATACGTTTCACCCCTTTTAATCTGTCAATAGCTTTTAAGTACATTCTTTGGGGGGATTTAAAAGATCCATCAATGCCTTTATTATCAATGAATGATAAAATTTCAGTGAGTTCAATACCGGGAAGTGGTGAAGTAATATTTTTTTCAATAAAATCAGATAAATTATAAAAATCAATCCCGTGCCAGCCATTTTGCTCAATGATTCGTTTAAATATCTCATAATCATGACCAAAGAGCCAAACTGGAGAACTTGTTAAAAAGTCCGGAAGTGAAAAAGAATATTGAGCACGATTACCATTATCAGTTGAAGGAATAGATTTTATCGAATCTTGCTCATAATAAAAACCTTTTGCCGGGATATAAAATTGATTAACTTTCCTCATAGAAAAAGTTAACGGGACAGCATCATCAAACATACTCCCGTGAAATCTTTTCTTAAAAAGTATTTTATTATCACAAATTCTCTTCAGGAAATATTCAATTTGACCAATTTCAATTGAATCAAAATTCAAATCTGATAAGTACTCCCGACTTGTAGACTTTAAATCACATATAGTACTTAAATTATGATTTTTAAGATATTCAGCCCTTGCAGGTCCAATTATCGGAATTAATGTTAGTGGTTTACTACTCAATATATCAGGGATACATTTATATCTCCATTCGCAAAGTTTACATTTATTTGTATATTTAATACTTGGCGCATTAAAATTCTTAACTTCTGTACATGCAATTATTTCAATTTTCTCTAAATATTCGGTGAGTTTATCAAGAATATTGTTTCCATCAGATGTGATTTCATCTATTCTGACGATTTTGAGTCTGCCATCAAAAAAATGCAATTTAGCGGTAAGGGGAAATAGTGTTTGCATTTTGCCTAGAACAAAACACAAAAAAACTAGCCTGAAAAATTGATCTGTTGACAGTTCATCTGATGAAATGACTTCAGCAGGGAAATATATATTCCCGTATTGAGTTTCTTCACTGAATGTTACTTTTTGAAGCATGTCAATTTTAGCAACATACTTATCATACTTTAATACAGCATTTCCAATATATTCTTCACCGTTTTTAATAGCCTGAAGGGTTTCGTCTGCAGATAATTCGACATTCTTATGAGGTCGGATCCAATGGACATTTTTCTCTGAATAAATAGTTCTTAATAGAGATCTCTTCTCTCTTGATTTTTGAACAACCCATGATGGTGATCTTGCTTTAAATTTCGGGTCCGTATGGTAATCTAAATACGTGATACGTTCACATCTAAGATGATTAAAAACATGCTTATCTGAAATGTAAGATTCAGATACTTGAGGAATACTTTTTTTCACTACAAATTTTTTAGTCAAAAGGATTTATAAAATTCAGTGAATGAAAGGAATATAGTAATTGACAAAATCTCATCGCATCCATAACTCTTAATTAAAAAGCTGCCCCCCGGAAATATCCCAGAACCTATTGAAGAAGGCGCTGAGTTTATCAAGAACGGTCTCTCGTTTCCTGGTGCGTTCCCCCGTGGGAGAAAAGCGGGATACAGGCGGCAATACTTTAGCGATAGCGGTACCGGTGGACTGCAAATACCCGTCCCGAAACGCATTGTTTACGAACTTATAGGTTTCGTCCTTGTCCAGATTTTCGTCCAC
>CAZYHL010000150.1:0-5127 GCA_964646795.1 uncultured Syntrophomonadaceae bacterium | reverse complement strand
CTTTCCGCTGCTATTTCATTTTCCCGAATAGCAAGAATAGCCCTGCCGTGCCGGGAATTAATAATTGTCGCGATAGCAAAGATAGTAACAACCATCGTAAAATAAGCCCAAGTCCAACTGGTTAAGCGTGCAATCCCGCTCAGGCCGAAAGCGCCGCCTGTGAACTTGAGGTTTAAAAGGGTCACCCGGATAATCTCACCGAATCCTAGAGTAATAATTGCCAAATAATCTCCCCGTAACCGAAGAGCAGGCAAGCCGATAAGGATACCGAAAAAGCCTGCAACACTGCCGCCAACGATTAGAGCTAATATCATCTCAATGCTAGGCGGCAAATCGACTGCTAAGGTAAATAAGGCTGATGCATAGGCTCCCAAGGCCATGAACCCGGCATGTCCAATGGGCAATTGACCGAGATAACCGGCGGCCAAGTTAAGGCTGGCAACCAAGATTATATTATAAAATATAGGTATAAGCATGTTAGTCTGATACCTGTTTAACACGCCGCTGTTAATCAGAAATGCTAAAAACAAATAAAACAAAATAATGCCGACCGCATAGAGAAGATATACCAGAATTGTTGAATGTTTTAGCTTTTTTATCATAATCATTTCTACACTTTCTCGTTTACATTTTGGCCTAAGATACCTGCGGGTTTTATGAGCAAAACAATGATAAGAATGCTAAACACGATTGCATCCGCCAGGCTGGATGATATATAAGCCTTGGTAAAACTTTCGACCAAACCAATGACGAACCCGCCTAAAACAGCACCGGGGATAAAACCTATGCCGCCTAATACAGCAGCTATAAACGCTTTTAAACCGAGCATGGAACCCATTGTCGGGCTTATCTGAGAATAAGAAGAGCAGTAAAGCACCGCTGCTACCGCAGCTAAGCCTGAGCCGATGGCAAAGGTAAAAGATATGGTATTGTTCACGTTTATACCCATTAGTTTGGCAACATCGTTATCCTCTGAAACCGCACGCATAGATTTCCCCATTTTTGTTTTGCCTACCATTACTGTCAGCAATCCCATCATAATGATAGATACTACAATCGTAACAAGGGTGGCCAGGGAAATATGCAGACTGCCCAAATTAACTTGACCAGGAAAAATGTTTTTAAACATACGCGGATTAGGTGTAAACAAGAGTTGAACAAGGTTTTGAAGAAGTAAGGAAATACCGATAGCTGTTATAAGCAGTGAAATACGAGCTGCATTCCTCAGAGGCTTATATGCTAACTTCTCAATTAACATGCCCAACAAGGAACAAAATATTATTGTCAGAGGTATTGCCAGAAGAGGCTGCATACTAGCTCTCGTTATCATAAAAAAAGCAGCGTAAGAGCCAACCATTATAATATCGCCATGGGCAAAATTTAAAAGTTTAACAATCCCGTAAACCATACTGTAGCCTAAGGCAACTAATGCATAAATGCTGCCTATCTGCATACCGTTAATTAGTTGTGATAGTACGAGCAAAGTACGATCATTCCTTTCAGGGCACTGCTGGCTTGGAAAAAACAATAATTCAATCAGGGCAGGAAGTTTTCTGCCCTGATTGAATTTTTAAACTAACCGCAAATTAGTACTTGCCGTGAAGAGTATATGCATTATCCTTTACCAAAATAATTGCACAAGTCTTCTGAGGGTTATTGTTCTCGTCATAGGTGATATTACCGGTGACACATTCCATATCGGTAGCATCAAGGGCATCGATTATGGCCTGGAACACTTCGCCGGTAGGCTCGATTTCCATGTCGGCGGCTACTTTCTCAATTGCGGCAATCAGCAGCATAGCGCCATCATAACCAAGAGCAGCCAAGGCGCTGGGATCTTCGTTATACTTAGCCTTATAACCGCTTAAAAAATTCTGAACAAGCGGTGATTGGTCTTCTGTAGAATAATGGTTTGCAAAGTAAAGTCCTTCAACCTGACTTGCATCTACACCTTCAATACCAAGAATACCATCTCCACCGTCAACACCAAGGAATTGTGCTTCCACACCAACCTCATTGGCTTGAGTCATCAGGAGGTAAAGACTATTGTAATAATCAGGCGCAAAAATTACATCCGGGTTTTTCGATGCAATATTGGTTAGCTGGGCTTTGAAATCAGCATCGGTGCCTGCATAGCTTTCAACGGCTACTACTTCAAGGCCTACCTCTTCTGAAGTTTCGACAAAGCTTTCATAGAGGCCAGTAGAATAAGCATCTGAGTTGTTATAAATAACCGCAGCTTTGGTAGCATCAAGTTCATTTTTGGCAAATTTGGCCATTGTGGAACCTTGGAAAGGATCTAAGAAGCATGATCTAAACATGTTATTACCAAAACTTGTGACATCGGGGTGCGTCGCAGTTGGTGTCATGATGGGAATATTATCTTCCAGGGAAGCCTGAGCAACTGCAATTGTTGGGGTGCTGGTGACTGCGCCGATAATAGCAATAACTTCGTCGGAAGTAACCAGCTTATTATATGCGTTGGTCGCTTCTGTTGCATCATGCTTGTCATCGTAAGCAATAATTTCTACTTCTGCGCCGTTTAGGCCGCCGGCTTCGTTATACTGTTCAACATACAGTTCAGCAGCATTAAGAACGGAAGTACCGTACATGGCAACTTCTCCGGTGAGCGGTCCAATCATACCAATTTTAATCGTAGTTTCCTCTTCCTTTTTGCCGCAACCGGAGAATACTGAGACAATTAACAATATACACATTATTGCGGCAATAATTCTTGTTCTTTTCATTCTTTTCTCCCTCTTCCTTTCATAAATATACTTATTATGTAACATAAATTAGAGGTTTTCTTATGATAACCTCATTATGAACATGATAATTATACTATTTGGATATTTAAAAGTCAACAATTCTTGTTGATAAGGAGGATAAAACGGCTATTCCATGAATTATTAGTATGAGAAAGAACGTTTACGGGGGTTCTTAAAATGAAGCAAAAGCTTATCTATCTATGTTTTTCTTTATTGTTCATTTTACTGTTTATCCTGACAGCCTGCAGTGGTTCAAATAGAGAAACTTATTTAATAAAAAAAGCCGGAATCTATGGCTCTGAAGATAATATAGAAGTAGTCAAAGACAATGTTACAGTTAGAACCGGTGATGTAACGCTCAGAAACATGGTAATCAACGAAAACTTATACTTATCGTCGCATGCCCAAAAGGGTTATATCAATTTTCAGAACATTACAGTCAATGGCACCATGGTTATAAGCGGAACGCTGCAACAAATTTCCCTGGATGGATGCAATGTTAATAACTTAGTCATAAATACTGCCGGCGGTAGCACTTTATTGACAGCGCCAGGTTCCCAGATTGCCAATGCGAGAATAGAATCCAAAACTAATTTTTTTGCTCCTGCTGAAAACAAAGCCAGCTTTGCCAATATTATTATTGATACGAAAAATGTAGTGGCTCTCTCCGGGAGTAAATGCGGATCCTTGCAGGTGGCCTGCAAAGATGCCCAGGTATACATTAAAGACGGGGATATTAATCGGTTTGAAGTTTCTAATAAAGCCGTCAATACTACTGTAGATTTAGACGCTAATACTTCGATTGCCATGCTGTTGGTTGACTCAAATGCTGTATTTACTGGCAAAGGCGTCATTAGTGAAGCTGCTATCAATGCGGAGAGTGTGCTGGCTATGACTCCCGGTGATGTTGTAATCATGGAAGGCGTATATGTACTGATTGACAACAAATCCTATAACAAACCGGAGGAAAATAAGGATGAGAATGTAATTACAAGGCCTGAAACACCCCTAGATTTTACAGCGGTCAATAACAAAAACAACGGTTCTGTAGTCTTGTCGTGGAAGGCGGCGGATGAAGAGACAATACGTTTTACCTTGTTCAAAAATGATGTCTATGTTGTCACCACATCCCGTACGAGCTTTGAGGATGTCAACATCAAAAGCGACACAACCTACAGTTATTCCCTGGTAGCTGTAAACAAAGCCGGCTATTATTCCTGGCCTGCCCGTTTCACTATTACTCTTAAAGAAAACAAACTCCCCCCACCATCAGCCGAGCCTGATCCGAATGAAAACCAAGAGGTGGAGGAAGAAGAGGAAAACGGAGCAGGTAATAATTAGCCTTAATACTAATGCTTCCCATAATAATATTGATAATGATACCCTTTACTGTTCATCGGAACATTATTAATTACGACTCCCAAAATATTAGCTTTAACGTTTTGGAGTTGTTTTTTGGTTGACAGTGCTTCTTCTCTACTAACGCCGCCGTAACGGGCTAATAAAATCACTCCATCCAGGTAACTTGCCAAGATAGCGGGGTCAGACACAGCCATAACCGGAGGTGAATCAACTAAAATTATTTCAAATCTTGATGACAAATGTTCAAACAGCAGGCGCATCTTATGGGAAGTCAGTAATTCAGCAGGATTAGGCGGCAGAGGCCCGCTGGTTAAAACAAACAAATTTTCAACTTCAGTTTTCTTGATAACATCATCTGCCTGCAAATTGCCGCTGATAAGAAGGCTGGTTAGGCCTGTACTGTTGCCGACATTAAAATACTTTTGTTGTGTCGGTTTCCTTAAATCAGCATCCAGGATTAACACTTCTTTCCCTGTCATGGCTATGCTATACCCGAGGTTGCCCGTAAAAGTAGATTTTCCCTCATTCGGCACGGAACTGGTTATCAGCAGAGTCTTCAGCTCCCTTTCAAAACCGGAAAATTCTATATTGGTTCTTATTGTACGATATGCCTCAGCCGCAAGAGATTTAGGCTGTTTTATAGAAACAATATTTTTTATATAACCCTTGCGGTACCTTTTTACGAGTTTTGGCCCTGCAAATGACATCTTCATTCTCCTCTATTCCCTTTCTTGAGCCGGAATAGAACCAAGTAAAGGAATGTCTAAATATCTTTCTACATCGCTAGGCGTTTTAATGGAATTATCGAGATACTCGCACAATAACGCCAAAAACAAACCGGTTATTGATGCAACTATAGCGGCTATAACGGTATTTCGTATCGGCCGGGGGGAAAGCTTGCTCGTTGGGGCTACAGCAGGGTCAATTATACTTACGTTATCAGTGTTCATTATTTCCATGACATGACGGATAAAGACTCTGGATACGCCATTTGCTA
>CAZYHL010000149.1:0-5168 GCA_964646795.1 uncultured Syntrophomonadaceae bacterium | reverse complement strand
TGTCGAATTTTTGGGAAAAAATATTGCTCCACCTGGGATTAGCGGAAGAAGAGGACGAACGCGGGGATGAGCCCGTCGAAGACAGTTCCAATGATTACCGGGAGATTAAGTCGCAAAAGGGGAGGGTGCTGAGCCTGCATACAGCTAAAAACCAGCGGGTAATGATTTTAAGGCCCGATGATTTTGGGGATGTTAAAAATGTGGCCGACCACCTTAAGAGCCGCAGGACCATTGTTTTAAACTTGGAAGATGCCGAGTTGGAAGATGCAAAAAGGATTTTAGATTTTATCAGCGGCACTGCCTATGCCCTTAACTGTAACGTCCAAAAAATAAGTGAAAACATCTTTATTTTTTCTCCCGACGGCGTCGATTTATCCGTTGATGTTAAAAAAGAAATGCTGGAGAAGGGTATTGCCTACCCGGAGGAAAGTTTTAAATAGGTTACAAGCAGGGGGTGAGATTTATTTATTCTTTTTTAGGGGCTTACCCGGTAAGCGGCATAATAAACCTGCTTTTTAAGGTATTTTATTATGTACTGCTTATCAGGATTATTTTTAGTTTTATTCCGTTATCCCGCGGGGCAAGCCAATTTCTGTTTCAGCTTAAGTCTTTTTCCTATAAAGTCACGGAACCGGTTCTGGCTCCTTTCCGTAAACTCATACCTCCATTAAGTACCGGGGCGGCATATTTGGATCTTTCTCCCCTTATCGCCCTCTTCATCATTAGTTTACTGCGCAATTTTCTGCTCATACAGCTGCGCCGCTATGGCCTTTAACTTTAATTGGGCGGGAGGCTTTTATGTTGGATGATGACTTAACTGAACGGTTGCCTGACGGGCAGGATAAAATTTTGGCTAAGAAAATCCTGGAAAAGAGCCGCCGGGCAGCTGATACCGGGCAGGCGGTCCTTACTTCTTTTCTTGATCCTCATGAACAACAAGTAGCAGAGTCCGTGTTACAGCGAATCCCGGGCAGTTATTACTACGCTTATGGCGGCTATCCCGGAGCGGAACGTGTCAGGATGGCCGTAATGCCCGGCGCGTTGAGAAACGTTGTCCCTGATCTAGAAATTGAATTTTTAATGGTGAAGTCAGACGCGGAATTTTCTGTTCTTATCAGCCACAGGGATGTTTTAGGGGCGGTGATGTCCCTGGGGATTAAGAGAAATACCGTGGGAGACATTTTGATTTATAGTGATAATGCCAAGCTGGCGGTGAAAAAAGAGATGGCTGTTTTTATTTTAAACAACTTACAGCGGATTAACAAAAAGGGGGTTACCGTAGAAACAATAAGCGCGCAAGAGTATGCTCCTGAACCGGGGAAGACAAAGATCATACGGGGAACTGTTGCCTCCCTCAGGCTGGACTCAGTTGCCGGTCTTGGCTATTCACTTTCCCGCACAAAAATGGCGGCAGCAATTAAGGGCGAGCAGGTTAAAGTAAACTGGAGGCCAATCAGAAACCCGGCCGCCGTCGTTAAAGAAGGGGATATTCTTTCCTTTGCGGGAAAAGGGCGGGTAGAAATTTTTGCGGTTGGAGGGGAAAGCAAAAAAGGAAGAACGAGAGTTGAACTCAAAAGATTTTTATAGGAAGGGGAAACAAACGAATTGCCGAATATTTCTAATAGAAGTGAAGATTATGAAAGGGGGAGTTCCCTCGTGTCTTTAACACCGCTGGATATTCAGAACAAAGAGGATTTTACTAAAACCTTTAGAGGATACTGCAAGGATGAGGTGGCGGAATTCCTGGATAGAGTGTCGAAGGATTTCGAAAGATTAATTAAAGAAAACCTTGATTTGCAGGAACAATCCGGCCAGCTTAAGGAAAAGTTAAGTCATTACCAGGGCATAGAAGAAACCCTCCACAACGCTATTATAGTTGCCCAGGAAACGGCGGAAGAGGTAAAGCGAAACGCTATGAAGGAAGCGGAATTAATCCGGCGGGAGGCAGACAGGGATGCAGCAAGGATAATAGAAGACGCCCGCTATAAGGCCAGCCGGATATTATCCGAGCACGATGAGCTATACAAGCAAGCCCAGATATTTAAAATGAGGTTCAAATCCCTTGTAGAGGCCCAGCTGACAGTCCTGGAAATGGAGGACTGGATGCAGGAAGAAGAGGAAAAGCAGGAGGAAAAAGGCGCTTAAAAAGTTGACTTTCTGTCGTATAATGCTATAATAGTTTATTATCATAAGCGGAACACATAACGAACATAAACAATGAACGGGCCAGTAGGAGGTCAAACTGCTTTAAGCGAGCCGGGAATAGTGCAAGCTCGGCAGCAAGAGGCTTTTGAAAATCCCCCGGGAGTTCCTGTCCCAAATTCCCGCCGCGCGGGAAGAGTAGCAGCAGGCGCTGATGCGTTAAATCATGTGAGCGGCAGGTATTTACCTGCAACTTGGGTGGTACCACGAACTAAACCTTTCGTCCCTCGACGAAAGGTTTATATTTTTAGCGGAGGTGTTGTTGAGGTGGATTACAGCAAAACATTGAATCTTCCCCAAACGGATTTTCCCATGCGGGCAAACCTGCCTGACAGGGAACCGGAGATGATTGCCTTTTGGCAGGAAAGCGAATTGGAAAAGAAAATCGGCAGGGCTTCAAAGGAACGGCCTAAATATATCCTCCACGACGGGCCTCCTTACGCTAACGGCGATATCCATATGGGAACGGCTTTAAACAAGGTCCTAAAGGACTTTATTATCAAGCATAAGAGAATGTCAGGCTTTGATGCGCCTTTTGTGCCTGGCTGGGATACTCACGGTTTACCCATTGAATATCAAATTGTCAAGACCAAAAAAGTTAACAGGCACGAAGTGGGAGATGTGGAATTCAGACGCATGTGCCGTGAATATGCCTTAAAGTACGTAGATATTCAAAGGGAACAGCTTGTAAGGCTGGGCGTAGGGGGGGACTGGCAAAATCCCTATCTGACTTTAGTGCCGGAATTCGAAGCGAAGCAAATTGAAATATTTGGGCAGATGGCCCGGAAAGGTTTTATCTACAAAGGATTAAAACCGGTTTTCTGGTGTCCGCAATGTGAAACGGCTTTGGCGGAAGCGGAGATAGAATACCATGACCGCCGCTCTCCTTCTATTTATGTCAAGTTCCCCGTCATAAACGACAGGGGTTTGTTTGGCGGGACAGCCAATACTTTTGTATTAATCTGGACTACCACACCCTGGACTATTCCTGCCAACCTGGCTATATGCCTGAATCCGGAGTTTGAATACCTCCTGGCGGAAATCAAGGGTGAACGGTTGGTTTTTGCGGCAGGTTTGGCGGCAGAGGTGCTGCAAGCGGCTGCCGCCTCAAATTATACCGAAATCAAGCGCTTTAAAGGAAGCGAACTAGAAGGAATTATCTGCCGCCATCCGCTGGTGGACCGTGAATCCCAGCTTATTCTCGGCAACCATGTTACCCTGGAACAAGGCACAGGCTGCGTGCATACGGCTCCAGGGCACGGCCAGGACGACTATGAAGCAGGCATAAAATACGGCCTGCCAATTTATGCTCCTATGGATGGCAAAGGTGTGTTTACCGAGGATGCCGGCCGATTTGCCGGACTCGACTATAACCAGGGAAACAAAGCGGTAACGGAGGAACTGGAAAAGAACGGCAGCCTGCTGTCAATGGCTTTTATCAAGCACCAGTACCCCCATTGCTGGCGCTGTAAAGATCCTGTGCTGTTCCGTGCCACGGAACAATGGTTTGCATCGATAGAAGGTTTTCGCTCTGCCGCTTTAAAAAGCATCAGGGAAGTTAAATGGATTCCCTCCTGGGGCGAGGAGCGCATCAGCAACATGGTCGCGGACAGGAGCGATTGGTGCATCTCCCGCCAGCGCATCTGGGGAGTGCCTATACCAATCTTTTATTGTAATGCCTGCCAAAAAACAATTCTTGATGATGAAACAATAAAATCTGTAGCCGCAGCTTTTAAGGAAGAGGGCTCCGATGCCTGGTTTACCCGGGATGCCGCCGAGCTTCTGCCGCCGGGCTACAAATGCGAGTGCGGCGCTTCATCCTTCCGGAAAGAGACAGATACGATGGATGTCTGGTTTGACTCGGGTTCAAGTCATGCCGCTGTATTAGAACAGCGGGAGGAACTGGGCTGGCCGGCTGATTTGTATATTGAAGGTAGCGATCAGTACAGAGGCTGGTTTCAATCTTCCCTTCTGACGGCTGTCGCTACCCGGGATCGCGCCCCCTACCGCAGCGTTATTTCCCACGGCTGGGTAGTAGACGGGGACGGCAAGAAAATGTCTAAATCCCTGGGTAATGTTATCGCCCCGGCGGAAATTATCAACAAGTACGGCGGTGACATTCTCAGGCTGTGGGTTTCTTCGGCGGATTTCAAATCCGATGTCCGAGTATCGCCGGATATCTTCAAGCAGCTCGTGGAAGTATACAGGAAAATACGCAACACCTGCCGGTTTCTTCTCAGCAACTGCTACGACTTTAGCTGTGATAAGGATTCCCTTGCCTACGAGGAATTAACAGAGATAGACCGTTATATGCTCAACCGGCTCCAAGAGTTAATTACGCTGGTTACCGGGGCCTACGAGGAATTTGAATACCATCACCTGTTCCATGCCATCCACAACTTCTGCGTGTTGGAACTGAGTAATTTTTATCTGGACGTGCTGAAAGACCGGCTCTATGTCCGCCCTGCTTTTTCCCGGGAAAGAAGAAGCGCCCAGACTGTTCTGTATGAAATTTTAAAAACAATGACACTTTTAATGGCGCCTGTTTTGGTTTTTACCGCCGAGGAAATCTGGCGGCATCTGCCCGGGGAAAAAGAGGAATCGGTGCAGCTTGCCGCCTGGCCAAAGGTTAAGGAAAAGTACCTGGATCACAAATTGGCAGAGAAATGGCAAAAGATGCTAGCGCTGAGAGAAGAGGTTACCCGTGCTTTGGAAGAGAAAAGGAAGGGAAAGGAAATCGGTAGTTCCCTCGAAGCGGAGATTAACATCTACCCGGACCGGGAGACTTATGAAACCCTAGCGGCCTTTAAAGATGATTTGGCGGAACTGTTTATTGTTTCAAAATGCATCTTGAATCCACCGACCGAAGCTGAAGCTGCTATGAAAATCGTGATTGAGAAGGCGCAGGGCACAAAATGCCCCCGTTGTTGGACATACAGCGAAAGCATGGGCAATAATGAACATCC
>CAZYHL010000148.1:1895-5187 GCA_964646795.1 uncultured Syntrophomonadaceae bacterium | reverse complement strand
AAAGCCTTCGTGCAGACAGTAACTGTACGCTTTGCGCTTCATGTGTAAAGAGCTGTCCCGGGGGAAACATTTCCATAAAAAACGGGAAAGTGCGTTTCGGCTTTTCATGTAGTTGCTGCATGCGCTGTGTCTACCAGTGTCCGCACTCTGCGATCAGTTTTGCGATGGCCCCTTCATTCAGGCTGGCAGACGGCTTCAATCTGAACTCCATTCTCGCGCAGCCCGCAGACAGTACAAATTCATCAGCGGATCGTATCCCCCCGTTTCTGGCAGAATACATCGCCAACCCTGACATGTAATTGTCGGCAATACTTGCATTCGGCCTGTATTCGGGATGAAAGACGCGGTATTGAGCAGTTGATATTCGCGTCACGAACAGGGGCAACCATTTTACCTTATAAAAATACCATCATGTAGTGTGGCGTTTTAGTAAGGAGAATACTTCTCGAGCGGATCAGGTTTACCGGAAGCTTCCCACAATGCCCGGGTAACACATATTTTGAACACATGGGTGGTTCCGGTTGCTCCGGATACGGCATCAACCTGTGGAGACTGCTTCAGGATAACCTGTTCAGGTAATCCGAGGAAAATATCCTTCCGGTTCTCTTTAGGAACATCCGGCGCCCAAAGCATGACTTTCAGGATCTCAACTTCTGTGATCCGGCCATTGGCGATGACTACTCTTACTTTCCCTCTGTCAATCATTCCCCCGGACAATACTCCGATATACTCGCCGTCCCTTAAATCTGAAAATTCCTCAGCCCCCGGGAAATAATAGGGTATATGCTCTTCCTGATAGACCAGTTTCTCCTTTAATTCTGGAGGGACAACACCGACCAGTTCCGGTTTTTTGCTGGCACAGCCGGGTATACCAGCAAGTGCAGCGCCAATAATCAGCATAAAAAACACCTTTGAATTCTGTAACATACCATCCTCCCTGGTATAAGGTTCGTCTATTTTCAGTTAAAAATCATGAGAATAGCAGGCGACAACCTGCGGAAATTTTTCCATGAATTCCCTGATCTGATTCCGCTGAATTCCGGGCATCCTCTTCGCCCCGTTTACCGTAATCACTGTTCACATACATTCCGGTTTTGCTTACTGCTTTTGTCAGTTCTGCGTCGCCAATCATCAGGTATGGTTTCTTCCCGTTCAGCAGGTAAGAAATATGATCAACCGTGTGTCCCCTGGTGGAAAGGGCAAACAGACTCCGGTCTCCGAAAACATCAATCACTTTTTTAAAGGGCAGTACTTCAACGCCTTTATCAAGATCAAGCGTGGTTATGATTTTATGCTTCAGATGCGAACTGGTAAGCAGATTGTAGAAAAAGGTATTCTCCTTTTTCCCATAATGCACTTTGGACTTGTGGGTAAGATAGGGAATGCCCGATGTATGATCAGGATGCCTGTGGGTCAGAAAGACATCAAGTCCGATATCGGACGGTTTGTTAAAAATGGTGTTCCATTCCATATATTCACCTCCCGTGAATTCTGTTTACACCAATTAAATAAACAAACGTTTGTTATATGTCAACAGGTTTTTTGCTATTTTCTAAACAATTGTTGACTTTTTTCTGTTTTTTCTCATATATTGTCGGCATGGGCAGACCCAGACAATCGAAAACAGGCCAGGATTCAACACGCGAACGCATACTGCAAACAGCAATCAGGCTTTTCGCAGAGCGCAGCTATGAAGCAATATCCATCAGGGATATAACCGGGACCCTTGGTGTCAATGAAGCAACCCTCTACAACCACTTCAAGAATAAAGAGGACCTTCTCAACGCAATACTGCAGAGACTGGACGAAACGTTAATCACTCCAGGTTTTTCAACCCTCCCTCCGGAAATATTCCGCGGTGAGGGGCCTTTTGATCTTGCGGGATTTCTCATAAACGGAGCCGAGCGCTTTTTTACCAGCGCTGAAAGAAACGACATACTCCCGACCTGGCGAATTCTCATGATGAACCAGTACCGATACGAATCGGCGCATAACAGCGTTCAGAAACACATACTGGATGCTCCCCTCCGTTTCTTTACACAGATCCTTGAAAATCTCAAAGCCGAAGGGAGAATCAAGAACGACATCGACTGCGGCAGCGCGGGAAGAATTATCGCAGCAATCTTCTTCGATTATTCCTTTCGTTCCAATCTGGATATTGCCTGGGACAGGATTCACGATGGAGACTTGAGCAAACTCAGGACAGACCTGGATTTTGTGTCCGGGGGACTGGTGAATTGAATGAAAATCAGTTCAAACGGTCAGCGGATACCATGAAAGCGCAACTGCTGACCCGGAGGGGTTATACGGCCGAGATTACGGTTGAACCCGCTCCCCGGATAATTGCCGGGGAACGGGTGGCTGCGATCTTTAGTGAATCGGGTAGAAATGATCACAGACGAAGTCTCCCTTCACATTTTTATGGGAGACTCTACAAAGGCCTTCTTTTTTTTCATCAACTTTTACAAGTTTCTTTTCAGCATACCAGGTGCGCTGGCCATCCCATTGGATGCACGTGTAGCAATGTTTTGTGTCTATTGGTTTAAATTCCTGACTCATAGAACCTCCGCTTGAATTTTACACCTTATCGGAAAGAAAACAGGGTTTTTAACGCATTTTTTATCTTTAGTGCCGGGAATCGCCTTTCAGTCATACAGAACCCAGCATCAGGCAGGGGGGGGCGCGTTACGGTGAAAGCGCTTTATTTCTCTGAAAACAGTGTTATACTATTTGAAAAGCTTCCATGTTCTGCGCCCGCCCATCAACTTTCGTAAGTGTATCCCTGATTCCAGCTTCAGATTCTGCCCCGTAGAAAAGAACGACATACCTGTCCGTACGGAGGTTTACCCGTGTCAAAAACCGAATTTCGTATCGCTACAATGAATCTTTTTAATCTGAATGAACCAGGGCTTCCAATGTACACCAATGAAAACGGATGGTCACAAGAAGCGTATGAGAAGAAGATTGCTTGGCTGGCGACAATGATACAGCGTCTCGATGCCGATATCATTGGTTTTCAGGAACTCTGGCATCCACGTTCCCTGGAAACGGTATTCAAGAGAGCCGGATTATCGAGTCATTACGAGATCCTCGCCCCTGCGGACGCAAAAGGGACCAGGATCGTATGCGCGGCCGCGGTGAAAAAGGATATTCTGGTTGGTTCTCCGGACTGGATTGCGGAATTTCCCCGGGGATGTACATTTGAGAGTGAGGGTGAAGACGCCCAGACACCCGCGATTTCCATGGCGATCTCGGGGTTTTCCCGGCCCATACTGCATTTCACCTGTATGCT
>CAZYHL010000148.1:0-1879 GCA_964646795.1 uncultured Syntrophomonadaceae bacterium | reverse complement strand
AAAAGCGCCGAATGTTCATGTGTACGTCTGTCATTTCAAATCGAAAGGCGCGACCAGAATCCATAACGAAAAATGGTATAAGGCGGACAGTTCGCTTTATAAAGAGCATACTACCGCGATTGGAAGCGCCCTTTCAACGATCAGACGGACGGCCGAAGTTACCGCCTTGCGGATCCTTCTGACGAACGAGATGAAACATACCTCGACTCCGGTTATTGTTATAGGAGACATGAACGACGGTACTTATAGCAATACCGCGAATATCCTTACTGAACAGCCTACGTATCTCTTCGGCGACTCTGAAGGGGGAGGGGATGCCTGCCTGTACTCAACGCAAACCATGCAGGAATACCGCGATACCCGGGCTGTTCTTTACACTCACGTGTACAAAGGCATGAAGGAGTCCCTTGATCAAGTTTTTGTTAGCCAGGAATTCTACGATCATAGTAAAAAGCGTCTATGGCTCTTCAAAGCGCTCTCTGTCAATAATGATCACCTTAATGAGGACGATCACAAAGAAACGGGTACGACAGACCACGGGATTCTCTGTGCGTCATTCCAGTATAAACCCAGGCGTGGTAGATAAAAGTTATCTCTGGTATGAGATAAGAAGGAGTATCAATGAAAACGATTGGGCTCAGTGCATTTATTAGTATTGTAATATGTTTCTTCGTTTTCCACGTAATCGGGGATGACCGGTTGTCATTGGCATCAATGGGAATTATTTACCTTTTTGTAACCTCTTTGATTACCGTTATCGTCAAGGCTATCAATAAGCGGAGGCAACATGAAAAAAAACAGTAGTATGTTTCTCCTGATGATCATGGTGAGTATCATTCTTGCTAATTGCGCATCAGTGGGTCGTGATATTGTGATACCCGATTCGCACACATCACATTCTGCCGCGTATATGCGGGAATTCATGACGATAGATCAACTCGTTCGTTATTCGGAAACGACAAAAGCCCAAGGATATTTGCTCATGACGCATGTGCCGGTGAGCGGACCGGAGAGCGCGCGCGTTGAGAAGATTCTGGAAGTATTTCAGGGATACTATGTCGATGCTTCTGATGTCACAATTGAAGTAGATTCAAGATATATAACCATTATTGTAATAACTGAAAATTTCACTGAAAACAAAATGTCTTATGACACCCTTCTCGAGCTCTACGACTTATCCTTTTCCCAGTCGATGATTTCCTTCATAAACCGTGAAGAAAAGAATATATCAATGTCCGGGAAAGGTCCTTATCTTGTGGCATTTGACAGACCATATCCCCATAGTACTCCAGATACAAAGATGGTATATCTTGACCTGTCGAATTATCATGAGGATGATCTCGATGCAGCGTTCGCCGCCTGGTCTTTGTTTTTATCTTTCGAGGTGTCGGATTGGGAAATGGGATATTTACGGACACGTGACAAATACATCACGCTGTTCAACAGGTATGCCGACTTTTTCATCGCAAAGATAGGCGGGTAGGTGACAATCTTTGTACAAGTGCTACCGCCTTCAGGTCGCGTGTGTCTTTCCAGGCAGGAATGATTTACAAAGTGGCATTACTATAGATGCCATAATGCAATGAAGATCGCCTGGGCATCAGCCTTTTACGGACTGATGCCGCTCCCCGGATGATTGCCGGGGAGCAGGGGGCTGCGATCTTTAGTGAATCGGGTAGAAATGATCGCAGCCGAAGTCTCCCTTCACATTTTTATGGGAGACTCTACAATCGTCTTCCAGTCGCGCACTTCCCTGTGCGCTCCTTCCAGGCCGCCTGTGCGACTCTCGCCTCATCCATGCGGCTCGCCCGTCCCTTCGGACGGGACGTCACTCCGGATCGATTCTCTTTCTTGGCCTATAAAAAAACCGACCAGTCCT
>CAZYHL010000147.1:0-5217 GCA_964646795.1 uncultured Syntrophomonadaceae bacterium | reverse complement strand
CTGTAATCCGGGTGGGTCATGGACTTAACGGAATGAGCCATCTTGATTGTCTGCCCTTTCAGGTACAGTTCGGCAGGGATGAGGGCATCGGCAGCAATAACTTTATCTCCTTCCTTTAAAACGAACAACATATGTTCTCCGTTGATATAAGGGTTGCCGGGGAAAGCCCAGCGGTGCATTTCTTCTGATAGGTTTACGCCTTTACCGAAGGATAAAACCGATAATTCACGAAAGGAGGGGAAATCCCGGTCAAAATTTAATGGTTCAATTTGCCAAGTGTTTTTCATCACTAATCTTCCTTTGTATTTTTATTTAGAGGCACATAAATTATACCATAGATAGGAAGAAAGAAACAGAAAACAACGCTTAAAATGGCAGCTATTCCAGAAAAATATCTGCTTTTAGCGGCTGCTGCCCTTTATTATTCTTTTTAAATGTTGTATAATATGATAGTCTCAACAAGGCTGGAGAGATGGCTGAGTTGGACGAAGGCGCTCGCCTGGAAAGCGAGTAGACGGGGCAAAACCTCGTCTCGAGGGTTCGAATCCCTCTCTCTCCGCCATTATTTGAAATTTATTTAAAATTTGGCCGTGCTAGACGGGGAGGTAGCGGTGCCCTGTACCTGCAACCCGCTATAGCAGGGTTTAATTCCTTGCCCCCGGCAGATTGTGTCAGGGCCGGCTCCGGTAAGAGGTGTTGACGATTGGGTCCTGGGCGGCGCAAGCCTGTAAACCCCGTCAGGTCCGGAAGGAAGCAGCGGTAAGCAAGTTATTGCGGGTGCCCCGGGAGTGCCTGATCCGAGCTTTCTACCGTAGTATCGCTTGGTTCAGTTTAGCCAAAGGCAGGTGCACGGCCAATTAATTTATTAAAAAGAGGAAACCTCTTTAGAGGTTTCCTCTTTTTATCGTGTTGATACCAACTTTTGGCTATTATTCCTGGCAGCGTTTCAGGAGCAGATCCCATTCTTTATCGACGAAAGCCTGGATATTTTCTAACTGTTCCTCGTTGCCGGGCTGGAAAAGATGGCGAAAACGTCCTTGTTTTTTTAAGAAATCTGCCACCGGTTTCTTTTCCTTGGGTTTGGCTGTTAGTTTCCAGCGGCCGTTTTCGACTTCATAAAGAGGCCAGAAACAGGTCTCAAAAGCAAGCCTCGCCAGCTTAATGGTATCCCCCATGGGATAGCGCCAGCCCCGGTGGCAAGGAGCGATGACGTTTATAAAGGCAGGCCCGTCGGACGCGAAAGCCTTTTGTGCTTTTTGGGTGATATCTTTCCAGTTGTGGATGGACGCCTGCGCCACGTAAGGTATATTATGGGCGGCGATAATGGCTGTCAGGTCTTTCCGGTTTTGGGATTTACCGAAGCTTTTGGACCCGGCGGGGCTGGTGGTGCTCCAGGCACCGTAGGGAGTAGCGCCGGAACGCTGTATGCCGGTGTTCATGTAGGCTTCGTTGTTATAGCAGACATAGATTAGGCGATGTCCCCGTTCCAGGGCTCCCGATAAAGCCTGGAAGCCGATGTCGTAAGTACCTCCGTCGCCGCCAAAGGCAATGAAGTGATAATTATCTTTCAATTTCCCCTGGGCTTTCAGGGAATTATAGGCTGTCTCCACCCCGCTTAAGGTAGAAGCGGCATTTTCAAAGGCGCTGTGGATGTAGGAAGTACGCCAGGACGTATAAGGGTACATGGTTGTAGATACTTCCATGCAGCCGGTAGGGTTACAGACAACAATATTTGTATCTTGGGGAGCAGCCAAGAGAATTTGCCTCACCGCAACAGGTCCGCCGCAGCCGGCGCACATCCTGTGGCCTCCTGTAAATACTTCTTTCCGGGCAGATAATTCTTTAAGATTAAGGGCCAATTTATTTCACTTCTCCTTCCCTAAGACCCAGGTAAGTAATAATTTTTTCAACCTTGCCGGCCGCGAGGTTTTGCTTCATTTCATTGCATGCTTTTTCAATCAAGGCAAAATTTAAATCTCTGCCGCCCAAGCCGTAGATATAGTTGGCCATGAGGGGGCGCCTAAGGTTTTCATAAAAAGCCGACCTGGTTTCCACAAAAACAGGGCCTCCCAGTTCACCGGCGAAAGTGTCGGATCTGTCAAAGATGGCTACTGCCTTAGCTTTACTCAAGGCTTTAACCAGCTCCCGCACGGGGAAAGGTCTGAACATGCGCAGCTTAACAAGGCCGACTTTCAAGCCCGTGCAATTTCTTATTTTATTTATGGCTTCCCGGATTGTCCCTGCCGCAGAACCTAAAGCGAGCAAGGCTATTTCCGCGTCTTCCATTCTGTATTCTTCAAAAAAGCCGTAGGAGCGTCCGGAAAGCTCCCCGAATTCTTTGCCTACTTCTTTGATAACAGAAACAGCATTTAGCATGCCTTCCTGTTGGGCTCTTTTAAATTCGACATAATAGCCGTGGAGTCCGTCAAAGGAACCGTAAGTTACCGGATTTTGCGGGTCAAGGAGCGACCGGTCAGGCTGGTAGCTGCTAACAAAATTTTTTGCGGTGCCATCATCCAAAAATTCCACCCTGTCAATTGAGTGGCTGATAATGAAGCCGTCGAGCAGCACCATCACGGGAAGCATCACGGCGGGATGTTCGGCAATACGGACGGCTTGCAAAGTGTTGTCATAAGCTTCCTGCCCGTTTTCGGAAAAAAGCTGGATCCAACCGCTGTCCCTGGCTCCCATGCTGTCGCTGTGATCGCAATGAATGTTAATGGGGGCGGAAAGGGAACGGTTTACGTTGGGCATGACTAGAGGCAGCCTCAAGCCGGAGGCCACATAAAGCATTTCCCACATTAAAGCCAAGCCCTGGGAAGCGGTAGCGGTCATGACCCTGGCGCCGGCAGCGGATGCACCAATGGCAGCGCTCATGGCACTGTGTTCGCTTTCAACGTTAATCATATGAGTTGACACTTCCCCGTTGGCGATCATTTCAGAAAAGGTCTCTACAATAGCAGTTTGGGGTGTTATGGGATAAGCGGGAACTACGTCGGGATTTATCTGGCGCATGGCTTCAGCCACGGCATCAGTTCCAACAACTGCAGCAATTCTAGGCAATTATAAAACCTCCTACCTTAAAAAAATTAAGCGATCTCTTCCGCTTGTTTAGCTTTTGCTTCATCAATTAAAGAAATGGCATCTTTGGGGCATTCGGAAGCACAAATACCGCAGCCTTTGCAGTGATGCAGATGGAACCCCTCCATCTTTCCGTCTTTCACAATTACGGCACTATCCGGGCAGTAAATAAAACAGAAGAGGCAATTGATACACTTTTCTTTATTCAGAACAGGGCGTTGTGCCCGCCAATCCCCTGTTTTATAATCGTTTCCGGTTCCAGCGGGAATAACGGCTCCCCGGGGATGTTCATTCCAACCCCATTTCTTTATGTTTGAGTAATCCCATTTCATTCGCTCTTCACCTCCTCAAAGGCTCTGTGAAGGGCAGCGAGGTTTCCTTCGACCACTTTGGGTGAAAACTTCTTCCCAAAAGATACTTCCAGGTAAGCAGCTGCTTCTTCCCGGGTCAACAGGCCCGTTATTTTTAATAGGGCGCCTAAGATAGGAATATTGGGCATGAAGCGCCCTAGAGTTTCCATGGATATGCTGGTGGCGTCCAAAGTGTAGATTTTGCGACCTTCAATCCCAAAAATTTGCCTAATAACGGCAGGTTCTTTATCGCTGTTGATGATAATAGTACCGTCCCGATCCAATCCCTCGGTAATATCAATCGCTTCCAAAAGAGAAGGGTCTACTACTACTACTATACTGGGCTCGGTTACGCCGCAGTAAATAGACATGGGTTTTTTGCTCAACCTGTTAAAACACTGGATGGGCGCACCCATTCTTTCCGGTCCGTATTCAGGAAAAGCTTGGAAAAACATATCTTTGGTTAATGACATTTCCGCCAGGGTTTTTGCCGCCGTCACAGCCCCTTGGCCCCCCCTGGCATGCCAGCGGATTTCTGTAATCCTAGTGTCCATGTTAATCGGCTCACCTCCTAAAGAGTTTTATCTTTTAATTTATCATTCATCCGGAAAAAAGTAAATCCTAAAACAATAAATATTTTATTATTCAAACAATTATTAATAATACAAATATTAAAAAAATAATAAATATAACCTTTATTTTGTCTGACCCGCTTCAGCAGGAAAAGAGGCCCGGCAAAGAGAATTATCAACAAAAGAAAAAGGCCGGAGGAAGTCTTTAGAGCAACTGCAGAAGCTGGAAAGGAGACCCGCGCACGTGACTTATCAAGCCCTTTACCGTACCTGGAGGCCCAGGAAGTTTTCCCAACTGGTCGGCCAGGAACATGTTAGCCGAACCTTGATTAATGCCTTAACCAGAAAAAAATTAGCCCATGCCTACCTGTTTTGCGGCCCCAGGGGTACAGGCAAAACTAGCGCGGCTAAAATTTTAGCCCAGGCGGCAAACTGCCATTCCCCCAAGCAGGGTGAACCATGCGGCGAATGTCCCGCCTGTCTGGAAGTATCCTCCGAACGGACGGTGGATATTTTAGAGATAGATGCCGCTTCCAATCGGGGTATTGACGAGATCCGAGATTTGAAGGAAAAGGTCCGTTACGCCCCGGCCAGCCTTACCAGGAAGGTTTATATTATTGACGAGGTACATATGTTAACAACAGAGGCTTTCAATGCCTTGTTGAAAACTCTGGAAGAACCGCCGGAAAGTGTTTTGTTTGTCTTGGCTACCACGGAACCCCACCGCTTGCCTGCGACAATTATCTCACGTTGCCAGCGTTTTGATTTTTTCCCCTTAGAGCCAGCTTCTATTATCCGGCAGTTGTCTGCCGTTCTGGCCGGTGAAGGCCGTAATGCGGAAAAGGGAGCGCTTACAGCTATTGCCAGAGCCGCCATGGGTAGTATGAGAGATGCTTTAAGCCTGTTGGAGCAGGTTTTGTCCTTTTGTGAGGGGGATATTACGGAAGCAGAAGCCTTAAGAGTGCTGGGAACAGCAGGGCCGGAAGTTTTTATCTGTTTTGCCGACGGATTGGCTAGAGGCGATGTAGCCGGTTGTCTGGAAAAGCTGAATGAAGCTGCGGGAGAAGGTAAAGACCTTTACCAGCTGGTTATGGATTTTCTCTCCTTTTGCCGTGACTTGGCTGTTATGCAGACAAGCGGCGGGAGAAGCCAGCTTATTACCGGTTACACTCCGGATCAGCTCCGGTTGATGGCTGAGAAGGCAGAAGCCTTTA